>JALVEV010000001.1 GCA_027030605.1 Campylobacteraceae bacterium
TAGGTAACCTTTATGAGCCCCAATCTCAATAAGCCAACCATCTCTTTTAAAAGCCTCTTTTTGCATAAGTCTATAAAAATGGTTTGCAATACTTGCCCCAAAAAATGAGCTTGTACTTACTGCTGTATAGAAGTCTCCCTCTTTACCTATGGCTTTAAAGGTTTTGTAATAGCCATTTTCTCCATAGAGCCATTCGTTCATGTATGTGCTAAAATTCAACTATTTCCCTTTCTCTTCATCTTCAACCAAAACCCCATACTTACGCAACAACTCCATAATTTGGTCAGGCAACAGATAGCCCTCGTGTCGTCCTATCTCAGTTCCATTTTCGTCCCAAAAGATAGAGGTAGGCAATACCTCCACATTGGAGTTAATACCACCCAATATATCTTTGTCGGTGTTAATATAGTAAATAGGAGTTTTAGGATACTTCTCTTTTATCTCTTTAAAATAGGGAGCCATATGTTCACACCAAATACACTCTGTCTTTCCAAACTGAATCATAAGCCTTTGACCCTTTGGAATGTCGACAACTTTTACCTTTGGAACTGCTCCAAAATCATAGGCAAAAAGTGATAAGCTTACTAAACTCAATAACAATAATTTTTTAAACATTTTAAACTCCTTAAATTGCATCTGCTACATTTATATAAAGCCCTAAAAGCTCTAACTGTGCATCTATTTTATAAATCTCTTGGTCTAGCTCTCGTATTTTTACGTTGTTTTCGACCATTTGAGTATCTAAAGTTGTCTGGTCGCCAATCTTTTCTAAATCTTTAGCTGTAGCTAACATATTAGCATAAGATGAGGCATCTTCTTGTGAGAGAGCTATCTTTTTGTCAATAATCTCTAAACGCTTAAGAGCCAATTTATAGTTGTTGGCAATAGTTTTTCTCTTCTCATCTAGTGCTATTTTAGCATTTAAATACTCAATTTTTGCATTTTGAATATCATCAAAGCTATTAATGCTCAAAGGTAGAGTCACCTTAAAGCCATAGTTGTAGTAGCTCTCTTTGATTTGACTATTTGCAAAGAGTGGGTTACGGTCTTCATTTATGTATCTACCTGTAATAGATACTTCTGGTAGGTACTTTGTTAGTGTCATATACTTGTTATGTTTTTTCTCCTCAACACGCAGAGTATCTCGCTGAAGCTCTAACTGATTGCTCATATATCGCTCTTTGTCTAACATAACAAAGTTAGGGAGTTGAAAAGAGTATGGGTCTTTGTCACTTAAAATTGAGAAGTCACTCTCTAGTTTTGCAATAGAGAGTTCTAACTCTAACTTAGAGGTCATATCTGCATTGCGTTTTAGGAGTGCCTTGTCATAGAGTGTTCTGTTGCTTAAACCCTGCTCATACTGCTCTTTTTGAATCTGAATATCTAAATTGTCATTTTTAATAGTGTAGTTAAGCTTTGCTAACTGTAGTTTTGACTTTTTAAGATTGTATAAGATGGTTAAAGCCTTAGAGATAAGCTCTCTCTTTTGTAGCTCTATATCTAAACTATTTGCCTTGCCTAAAGCCTTTGCATACTTAATACCTGCCCAGATTCCACCCATCTTAAAGATAGGTTGGTCAACAGCTACAATAAACTGTTGGGTGTCAATGGTATTGTTAAATTGTGTAGAGTAGTTTTTGGAGTACTGTAGTGTTATGGGGTTTATCCATGAGTTTTCTAACTTATGCGATTGAACTTGGTTCTGCTCTTTTTGATACTTTAGTAACTCCTCTTTGTCTGCTGAGAGTACATCTACTAGCTCCCCCTCTGCCATAGCGACAGAGAGAAAGAGACTACAAAGAAGTGATAGCTTCTTCAAAACGCTTAAACCCTTCATCTATCTCTGAGGCTGTAATAGTTAAAGATGGTAGAAAACGGACTGTATTTCGTCCTGCTGAAAGGACTATAACTCTTTTCTCCATAGCTTTAGTAAGAACTGCTTTCATGGTGTCATTATCTTTAGCACGAAGCCCACGCATAAGCCCTAAACCTACCTCTTGTGTAAATAGATGAGAGTATTTTTTCTGTATCTCTTTTAGTTTAACAGTAAAGTAGGCTAATGTTTCAGTAAGCTTTCCTGACTCATACATATCGCTTAAGACCTCTAAAACTGCTAAACCTGCTCGTGTACTTAGGTAGTTTCCTCCAAATGTAGAGCCGTGGTCACCTGCTACTAAGACATCTTTGTGTTTAGTCATAACTGCACCTATTGGCACACCTCCACCAAGACCTTTTGCCATGGTGATAATGTCTGGTTCTATCTCATACATATTTGAAGCCAACATTGCCCCTGTACGGTAGATACCTGTTTGTACCTCATCTACAATCAGTAGTACCTCTCTCTCTTTTAAGTATTGTGCTAGTTTTTGAATAGCCTCTTTTTCAAAGGGTTGTACCCCACCCTCACCTTGAACAAGCTCTATCATAACTGCTACTGTCTCATCATCTAAGTTTTCATAGACTGCATCTAGTCCATCTACATAAGAGAACCCTGCTGGATATGGTGAGAAGTTAGGAGAGTGAAAGCTCTCTTGACCTGTTGCTTTTACAGTTGTAATAGTTCGTCCATGAAAGGAGTGTTCTAGTGTAATTACCTTATAACGCTTCTTTTCAAACTTGGTCTCACCATACTTTCGTGCTATCTTAATAGCCCCCTCATTAGCTTCTGCTCCTGAATTTGCAAAAAATATTGCTCCGTCATAATTGGCTAAAGTACAGATTTTCTCTGCTAATTTAGCTTGTGGCTCAATTACTTGTAGGTTTGAGATATGTATAATTTTCTCTACCTGCTCTTGCAATGCTTTGACCAAAGTTGGGTTGTTGTGTCCTACAGAGTTTACTGCTATGCCTGATGCAAAGTCAATGTAGTCGTCTCCATTCTCTGCAAAGAGGGTTGAACCCTCTCCTTTTACAAAGTTAGTGTAGTTTCGGTTGTATGTTTGTAGTACATACTTTTTGTCTAGCTCTTCTAATGTCATCTATATTTTTCCTATTTTTTATGATAATATAGGGTGTTTTCCCCTGAAAACACCACAAAAACAATATTTATTAAAATTTATAAACCCTTATTCGGCTCATCTTTATAGTGTCCAAACGGAAGCTTTGCCCCACCCATAACATGAAAATGCAAGTGGTGAACCTCTTGCCCTCCATCGTCACCATTGTTAGTAATAAGCCTATAACCACTCTTATCTATAGCGGTTAACCTTGCTACCTCTTGGATAAATGGTGTCATTTTTGCCATCATCTCACCTGATACCTCTTGAAAACAATCTACATGCTCTTTGGGAATCACCAAAATATGAATAGGTGCTTTAGGATACAAATCATGAAAAGCGATAAACTCATCATTCTCTAAAATCTTATTACTAGGTATCTCACCTGCTACCAATTTACAAAAAATACACATTAACTATCCTTTAAAAAATTATGAAAAATTATAACACAATCCATCCCATTATTTAGTATAGTTTAGGTAAAATTCCACAATTATTAATCAAATTAATTTACAAATATAAGAGGGTTATTTTGGAAAACTTAGAAAAAATGATTGAAAAGGCTGACTCCCTTGAAGAACTAGAAAAGGTTCGTGTTGAGCTTTTTGGGAAAAAAGGGGCGTTGTCTAAAGAGTTTGCAAAACTCAAAGATGTACCAGGACCTGAAAAAAAAGCCTTTGCAGAGGGGCTAAATCAAAACAAAGTAAAACTCCAAACGCTTTTTGATGAGCGTTATACAACATTAAAAAAAGAGGAGATTGAAAAGCTTCTAAAGGCAGAGACTATTGATGTCTCTCTCTACGGAAACTTAGGAGAAAAAGGGGCATTGCACCCTGTAATGGCAACTATGGATAAGATTATAGACTACTTTGTTGCTCTGAACTTTGCCATTGAAGATGGACCAAAAGTAGAGGACGATTTTCATAACTTTGAAGCACTAAACCTACCAAAAAACCACCCTGCTAGAGAGATGCAAGATACCTTCTTTTGTAAAGATGGAGCCGTACTTAGAACCCACACCTCTCCTGTACAGATTAGAACTATGCTAAAGCAGAAGCCACCTATTCGTATGATTGCCCCTGGTGCTGTCTTTAGGAAAGATTATGACCTTACCCATACACCGATGTTTCATCAAGTAGAGGGTTTAGTTGTTGGAGAGAAAGGTGAAGTTAACTTTGCCAACTTAAAGTCAATTATGTCAGAGTTTTTACACTATATGTTTGGTGATGTTGAGATACGATTTAGACCTAGTTTCTTCCCTTTTACTGAACCATCTGCTGAGGTTGACATCTCATGTATCTTCTGTGAGGCTAAAGGGTGTCGTGTCTGCTCACACACAGGTTGGCTAGAGGTACTCGGTTGTGGTATTGTTGACCAGAATGTATTTGACGCTGTTGAGTACAAAAATGTAAGTGGCTATGCTTTTGGTTTAGGGGTAGAACGATTTGCAATGTTATTACATAAAATTCCCGACCTTAGAATGCTATTTGAGGGCGATACACGTTTATTGGAGCAATTTAGATGATAGTTACACGTTCTTGGTTAAATAACTTTATAGATATTAGTGAAGTTAGTGATGATAAGCTTTACGAGACACTAAACTCTATTGGATTAGAAGTTGATAGTATAAAAAAATATAATATACCTCAAAAAGTAGTTGTTGGTAAGATTATCTCTTGCGAAAAACACCCCGATGCAGACAAACTAAATGTGTGTCAAATTGACATTGGTTCAGGAGTACGACAGATTGTCTGTGGTGCTAAAAATGTGGTAGATGCCCAGTATGTAGCTGTTGCAACTATTGGTGCAAAGCTTGGTGAGGATTTTGAGATAAAACATGCCAAACTTCGTGGTGTTGAGTCGGAGGGAATGGTCTGTTCAGCTTCTGAACTTGGTCTTCCTGATATTGGCGATGGCATTATGATACTCGATGAGAGTATTGGAGAACTTGTTGTAGGAAAAGATTTAAATGAGTATGAGAAGATAGCCGATACAGTTATTGAGCTAGAGCTTACAGCTAACCGTGGCGATTGTCTATCTATTCATGGTGTTGCACGAGACTTATCCGCTGCGTTAAATATTCCTTTGAACAAATTTGACTACGAAAGTCAAAATTCTGAAAAAATAGGAATTGCTCGTATTGCAAAATTGACTAAAAAAGGGATTATTCCTGCTTCATTACAATATGTAATGGCTAATATTGACGATTTACACACCTCTTTACTCTTCTCTCTTCGATTAGCATTTATAAAAGAGCCACAAAAAGATAGTATCTCTTCTATATTAAAATACATTACTCACTGTACAGGGGTTATCTTACGTGCTTATGATATAAGCAGTATTGACACAGAAGAAGATAAACTAGAGATTAAAGTTACCAATGATGATAGAGTCATCAATATTGCTATCAATGGAGAAATTCAGTCGCAAGTAGGTATTAATCAAAATGAAGAGAGCATGGCACATGACAACGCATCTATTGTTCTTTTTGAGAGTTCATATGCCCATCCTGAAGATTTGGTTGATGTTGTTGCAGAGAAGAAACTTAAAACAGATGAACTCTACTATAACACCTCTCGTGGTTCTGAACCTAATGTATGTTTTGGTGTTCAATACCTTACTTACCTTCTTGAAACCTATACAGGTTGTACCCTTTATGATGGAACTATCTCCTTAGATGAAGAGCAAGAAGATAAGATTATTACTATCACAACCCAAGAGATATCTACACTTATTGGTAATGAGATTGAAAAGTAGATATTATGAATATCTTGATAGCACTAGGGTTTAAAGTACAAAGTTCTGTAGAAGATAAATTTGGAGTAACAGTTCCTCTCTTTAGACATGATATTGAAAATATACAAGATGTTGCTGAAGAGGTTGTCCGAATTATTGGAATTAACAATATTAAGGCAAGAGCACTAAAATTTGTAGAAGCAACTCATAATAATGAGACAATGAAGAAGTACTATGCAAAAAAAGCTCTACGTCTACGTACTACAGCTAATGGATTTGATGAGAGTATCTCCTATGCTTTTGCTGATAAAACCCTTTTAGAGAAGTACCATTTCCCTTCTGTTAGTAAAGAGCTAGATATTGTAAACCCTATTACAAGCGACTTTAGTACACTTAGAACTACTATTCTTATTAATCTACTTCAAGCAGCACAACGAAATGTTAACTACTCTCAAAAATCAATAGCACTTTT
>JALVEV010000002.1 GCA_027030605.1 Campylobacteraceae bacterium
GCCAACAGACTCTTTTTAAACAGCCAAGAGGATTACCTAAACATCGTTAGTAAAAAAACAGCTCCTTTTAAACAGTTTTTTACAACCTTAAAAGCAGGGACAACAGGAAACAATGCCCCAATTAAACGAATGTTTATCACAGGTGTAACTCCTATGACAATGTATGATGTAACCAGTGGGTTTAATATTGGAGATAATATCTCATTGCACCATACATTTCACAATATGGTAGGTTTTACGCAAAATGAGCTAGAGAGAATTTTAGAAGATTATAAAATAAAAGATAAAGTCTCTATCGAAATGTTACAAGAGTGGTATGACCACTATAACTTTAGTGAAGATAGTAGTGAGAGACTCTACAATACAGATATGATTTTATATTTTGTTAATAAGTTTTTACCTCTACACAAACCACCAAGAGAGATGATAGATATAAATGTAAGAAGTGACTACTCAAAATTAAGAAGCATTATCTACACCAATAAAAAGCTCAATGGTAACTTTAAAACTATGCAAACCCTTATAGGTGGAGAGAGTATAGCTATTAGTAATTTAGTTCAAGATTTTAGTGCTTTAGATTTAAGCCAAGAGAACAACTTTAAATCACTTCTTTTTTATCTAGGGCTTGTAACCATAAAAGATAGAGATTTAGATTTAAATTTACATATCCCCAATGAAACCGTAAAAAGAATAGATATTGAGTTTTTAAAATCTGCTTTAGAGGTAGAAAAAGTCTTTAATATAAACATAAGCACATTAGAAAAAGAGTTTAAAACTTTTGCTCTGCAAGGTGAGTTAGATATCTTTAAATATTTAGCAACTCAAATAAAAGAGAACACAGGCATAAGAGACTATATCTACAGTGAACAGACGGTTAAGTCGATGTATTTAGCCTATTTGTCATTGACTCCTTATTATGTGGTAAAAAGTGAAGAGGAGTTAAACAAAGGCTTTGCAGATATTTTACTAAAACCTCTTAACCCTTATGTTGAGTATGTGGGGTTAGTAGAGTTTAAGTATATTAAAAGAGGAGATACTCCAACATCTAAAGTTATAGAGAGCCTTGTGAAAGATGCAGAAAAACAGTTAGATGATTATGAAAAAGATGAACTTGTAACAGAGTTTATAAAAAAAGGGTTAAAACTTCAAAAGGTTGTTATGGTCTTTTGGGGGTGGGAGATGGTTTATTGTGAGAAGTATAATTAATAATAGGGGAGAAAAATGAAAAACAAAATAGAAGCAATAAAAAAAGAGATAGCAAAAGCTGTTGTAGGTCAAGATGAGATGGTTAATGGTCTGTTGATTGGACTCTTTAGTGAGGGGCATATTTTGGTAGAGGGCGTTCCAGGGTTAGCAAAAACCACTACAGTAAAAGCCCTCTCTTCTGCGTTAGACTTGGCGTTTAAACGGGTACAGTTTACTCCTGATTTGTTACCCTCTGATATTATAGGTGCAGAGATATACGACCCAAAAAACAGCTCTTTTAAAATCAAAAAAGGTCCTATCTTTACCCAACTACTACTAGCCGATGAGATAAATCGTAGCCCCTCAAAAGTACAATCAGCTCTACTTGAAGCGATGCAGGAGCGACAGGTAACCATTGGGTCTGAAAGTTTTGATTTGCCTCGCCCTTTTATGGTTATGGCAACACAAAATCCACTAGAGCAAGAGGGGGTCTACCGACTTCCTGAAGCACAACTTGACCGTTTTATGATGAAATTACATATTGAACATAACTCTGAAGAGGAGGAGCTAGAGATTATGCGTAGAGTTGCTAATAAAAGCTCTAAAGCCATAGCCTCTATGGTAACGGTTGAAGAGTTAGAGACCATTAGCCAAGAGATAAATGCTCTGCATATTGATGCAGAAGTAGAGAAGTTTATAGTAGCTCTTATTCGTGCTACAAGAGCTACCAATAAAAATATTCGTTATGGTGCTTCACCTCGTGCCTCTATTGACCTCTATAAAGCCTCTAAAGCACACGCCTATCTTTTAGGTAAAGATTTTGTATCGCCTGTTGATGTGGTAAAGATGGCTTATCCCGTTTTACGTCATAGGGTAGGACTCTCTTATGAAGCGAGAGCCAAAGGGGTAAAGGTAGATGAGGTCTTAAAAGAGATTTTTAGTGGGGTAGAGATTCCTTAAATAATAGCTTGACAATCTGGACAAGCTACCTCTTGATGCACTTGTGAGATACAAGAAGTACTACCTTTAAAACAGGCTAGAGTAGGTTTTGTTGTGGTGGCACATCCATTAAAAAGAGTAGTCAGTAGGAGGGGAGTCATAAGTGTAAAGAGTGTGGTTTTCATTTTCTTCCTTGTCAATTAAGATAGTAATAGTATAGACTCTTTTGGTTAACAGAAAAAGTATGAGGTGGTTTAGATATGGTTAATAAATTATTAACTTTTAACATTATAACCTGAGTTCGACGGAATAATTGAAGCGTTAAATGGTAAAGTCTCTTATGATGATATTAGAGCAACACTTCTTTTTTGTTATTAAATAGCTGATTTAGGCTATAATTTAGAATGCCAAAATTTAAACTACTCTTTCTTCTTTTTTTAATGTTGCGAATACTTCATGCTCAAGAGGATGTTGCCTATAGTTTTCATCTCTCAACCTCAACCCCTTATAAGCATGAAGCTGTTTTTTTAGATGTTAACATCTCTCAACTTGACCACTCTAAAGTGATGCTCTTTAAATTTACTTTGAAAAGCTCTAACGAGTATAGTTTTCATCAAATAGGGCTTGAAGAGCGTGAGAAGTATCATGATTTGCAACATGAGTATCGTTATCTTATCTACCCTAAAAAGAGTGGTGAGATTAAGATTGAGTTTGAGATGGTGAAGTCTCTGACCGATGATGACAAAGTGACCTACTCTATTTCAGGTGATAGAGACAGTGTTAAGCGTTTGGAGAAAGAGGATATAGAGGTTCATCTAAAACCAATGATGTTAGATGTTAAAGCTTTACCAAAAGGGGTTGACTTAGTAGGAGAGTTTAAATTAACGCATACTTTAGACAAACAAGAGACAGAAGCGTTTGACCCTATAAATTTAAAGGTTGAATTAAAGGGTAGAGGGGATGTTGACCCTTTTGAGCTGTTAACAGAGAGTAAAAACTATAGACTTTTCCATCAAGCTCCAGATGTTAAGAGATTCTATAGTAAAGAGGGAGCTACTACAGATATAAAGTGGGAGTATGCTATCTCTGCTAAAGAGAGTTTTACACTACCTGCTATTGAGTTAAAAGCCTTTAACCCTAAGAGTGAGAAGGTATATAGTTTAAAAATTCCTGAGTATACGATAAAGGTAGATACGCCAAAAGAGGAGAATTTACTTGATAGTGAAGATGTACCTGTTGTCTCAAAATCTATTGATTGGGAGTGGTGGCGTTGGATTTTCTCTTATATTTTTGTTTTTATGGCTGGTTTTTTAATGCCTCGTGACCTATTTAAACGAAAAAAAGTAGCGACAAAAAGTAATGAAGAGATTTTAACCAAGAAGATTAAAAGTGCAAAGAGTCATAAAGAGTTATTAGAGATTTTGTTAGCAGAAAATAGTAGTAACTACTCAAAAGCCATAGAGGCTTTAGAGTTAGTTCTCTATAAAGGTCAAAAGACTCCTCTCTCTAAGATTTTAAATATGATAGATGTAGGTTAAGAACTGCTGTTCAAACTCTTTAGCAGGAATCGCTTTTGAGCAGAGATAGCCTTGGTAGTATATGGAGTCATCTATTTTCATTAGCTCTTCTCTTTGTTGTTCATTCTCTATACCCTCTATAATAATCTTATAGTTAAACTGCTTTCCAATAGCAATAATACTTTTAACCAACTCTTGGCTATCTGGATTGGTTAATATGTCATTAATAAATATTTTATCTATTTTGAGAACTTTAAAAGCCATCTTTTTAAGGTAAGAGAGAGAGGAGTAGCCTGTGCCAAAGTCATCTATGCTACACTCAATGCCTCTCTCTTTTAATTTTTGAATAATCTCTTGAGTCTTCGTAAAGTTATCTAGTAGGGTTGCCTCTGTTAAATCAAGTTTAAGAAGTGATGGGCTTATGTTTCCTTTTTTGATACAGTTGTCAAGTTGCTCAACAAAATTAATCTCATTGAGTTGTCGAGCATTGATGTTTATAGAGATGTATTCAAAATTAATAATATGTGCATTTTTCCAAACATAGAGTTGTCTACACACCTCTTTTGCTACCCACCAACCGATTTTAGTAATAAGCCCAGACTCTGTAGCCATGGGAATAAATCTATCAGGCATAATAAGACCTTTTGTAGGATGGTTCCATCTTACTAAGGCTTCTACGGCATTTAGAGTATTGTTACTAATAGAGACAATAGGTTGATAGTAGAGTTCAAGTTCATTATTTTCAATAGCAAATTTTAGGTCATGTTGTAGTGAAGTAAGTTCTTGTTGTTTTAAGTCAAGTGAGTGGTCATAAAATCTTATATTGTTTAATCCTTCACGTTTTGTTTGGTACATTGCCATATCAGCTTGACGAATAATCTGTTCTGTATTATTTGAATTTGGTTCAATCAAAACAATTCCTATACTACTTGTCATATAGAGGTCTAACTCTTCTATATGAAATGCTTCATTAAAAATCTCCTTAATTTTTAGAGCTATAGCTTTAGCCTCTTTTCTTGCCCTCTCTAGCTCTTTAGTATAGAATGGAATCACCATAATAAACTCATCTCCACCAATACGAGAGAGATATTTCTTTTCAATTTCTAATTTTTTTAGACGAGAAGCGACTTCAAGTAGAAGTTTGTCTCCTACGATATGACCAAAGGTATCGTTAATCTGTTTAAAATGGTTTAAGTCCATATAAAAAAGGAAAGAGTAGTAATCTATATGTTCTACTCTCTCTATCATCTCTGCCATATAGTTTTGATAGTTTCGTCTATTTGGTAGGTCAGTTAAGGCATCGTGTAGAGAGATATAGTTAATTTTTTCATAAGCATTATGCTCTGTACTTTTATCTTCTATAGTACCGATTCCTCCAATAATCTCATCATTGTCATCATGTAGTGAAGAGCAGGTAAGTTCTATCCAGAGTGGATTCTTTTGAAATGTGATATTAGAGGAGCCTATGGTCTCTTTTTCAGAAGGGATAGTTACGACTTGTTGAAGTTTATCTACAACCTTTTTATCTTTTATCTCTCTAAGGTTAAAATTTTTTAGATTTTTATCTAATCCAAGAAGTTTTTGAAACATACTGTTGTATCTAAGAATATTAAGATTATGGTCATAGTAAAAGATACCAATAGGGGCTTGTTTTAAGAATGCAGTAAGCTTTTTCTCTTTTGCTAGGAGTTGTCTGTTTACCTCTTTGTAACGCTCTTGATTTGTATAAGTTTTATACAAAAGTTGATTAAACTTTTTATTTACTATTAACAATAAGATATTGAGTAGAATTATTAGTGTAAACCATGTAATCAGTATGGTTTTATTTTGAACTTCTGACCAAGATATAATGATAAATAGAGTTGACAATATTAGTGTTGTGATAATTATCTTTATCATAAAATGATAAAACTTCAGTATTACTTCAACATTAGAGGAGTCAATCTCTTTGAATATATAGTTAATAAGGTTTTTCATAATTATTATTATAAGATAAAAAAATTATATTTAACATAAAATGTTCTTTTATTGAAAAATATAAGATATATAACTCATATCTAAAAAAAACTTGCTAAAATATTGGATTATTAAAAATAGAGGATATTACTATGAAAGTACTATTAATAAAAGATGTAAAAAGCCTAGGAAAAAAAGGCGAGATAAAAGAGGTTAAAGATGGCTATGGTCAAAACTTCTTAATTGCAAAAGGTATGGCAAAGTTAGCTACTCCTGATGTTGTAGCTCAATGGAAAGCAGAGCAAGAGAGAATGGAAAAAGAGTTAAAAGAGACCTTGGAGCGTCTTAAAAAAGAGGAGAAGGAGTTGGCTTCAAAACCAATTATCATCACTAAAAAACTAGCTCCAGCAGGTATTCAAGGCTCAGTAGGTAAAGATGATATTGCTAAGGCTATTAAAGAGCAGATGGGTATTGAGATTGACAAAAAGACAGTAGAGCTTAAAAAAGCACTAAAAACTGTAGGTGAACATAAGGTAGACATTAAGCTAGGTTAT
>JALVEV010000003.1 GCA_027030605.1 Campylobacteraceae bacterium
CCCAAACTCCCCCAAACACTCCAAAACCAAAGCCAACTTCAAAAGCGACTCCAACGAAATCTGCCCAAATCGCTCAAATCGCTTAAGCGACCCAAGGCTAACACCTGAACGAGAGGCAAGTTCAGATTGGGTGTAGCCTAATGCTTTTCTGCGTTGTCTGAATTTTGTTTTGAGAGTCTCCATCATCTCTGATGGTGTAGGAGGTAAAAAAGATAACATTTTATTCCTTTTTATGGTTATATTAGCATTATAGCTAAAATATTATCTATTTTCTCTTTTTTAAATTTTAATCACTTTCCTATTTTAACCCCTCTCCCCTCAATCCATCTAAAACCCAAACCATAGCCAAAGTATCTAACTTACAATACTCCAACAACGCCTCTCTCATCTCTTCTCTCTCTTTTTCATTTAACTCAGGCAAAAGCGAAAAAGCACTCATTGCCTCACTTCCATTATGTATTAAATTCAAATCATCATAAGCACTTTTCATCTGTGGAACGAGTGCAGGTAGAACATATTTTATAGAGTATCGTCCTCTCATTTGAGGGGTCATATAGTACCCTTTTTGAAAAGGTAACATCAAGTCAACCATATTGTCGTGTATCTTCATCAGGTGGGTAGCAAAAGGTTTAAAATCTTTAGCCAAAGCTCTTAATACTCTCTTCTCAAAGCTCATATTGTAGGCTAAGACCATTACATCATCAGGAATATCTTTAACCAACTGTGTCACCAAACTCTCTCTTGGGTCTTCTCCCTCAATGGCTAAAAACTCCCTATGTTCTAACGCTCTATCTTTGTGTTCAATATGCAAAGAGTATTGAAATGGTATCTGCATATAGGGTTTAATGCCTCTGTATTGTGGAATGGCTTGTTGAAAGGTCTCAAAATCTAAATGGTAAAGAGGGTAAGTCAACCTATCTAAAAACTCTGCTATTTTCTCATGGTCAATATCTCTTTTTTGCTCTTTCCAATTCTCTACTTTTAACCTCTGTCTGTGTGTCAACTCAAAGTCATCAGGAATATCTTCTATGTTTATTATTCCACGTTCAAAAAGCTCCATTAGCTTTTTTGAGCCTCTATTAAAGATGTCAAAAACAGAATATTCAGGAATCCCCATCGCCTCTTTACAAGCGTCGCAAAAGCAAACCTCTTCTACTGTTGGTTCATTTTTCTCATCAGCTAAAACTCTCTCTATGGTTTTGACTCTTTGAGGTATCTCATCTTGAAGTGACACTACCTTGTCAAACACATCGGCTAAGGTAAAGAGCTTCTCTACCTCTAGCTCCTCTTCTCTAACATATCGACTGTTAATATGCACAACAAAAGCTTTTTGAACCCTATATCCTAGTTGACTAAGCACATAATACTGAAAAGCTACATCGTGCAGATTTATCTCTTTTAGAGCTGTTGAGCTTTTAACCTCATATATCTCAACGCCACTAGGTGTAACCCTTAGCACATCTACCATAACCAAAAGGTTTTCAAATACAAAAGTAGCTTCATAAACATACTCCACCCCCTCCTCTATCCACCTCTTGGTTTGCTTTGTCATCTGCTCTTTGCTACTAAACTCTATCTTTTTCCCATTTGGAAAGAGTCGGTAGGCTAACGCTCCTACTTGTTTTCCTATCTCTTGTCTTAGTTGAGTTGTTTTGTCTGTTTGTGGGTTTATTAAGTTGGGTTGGTGTTTCTCTCGCCATAGGGTTTTCAGGCAGGTTATGGCTTGGGTGTAGGTGGTTTTTGTTAGCATGTTAATGACTACTCTTATGGTGTTCAACTCTATTCATTACATCTACTCTACAAACTGATTGGTTACTTTTTATAAATTTATATAAAATATATTTTTCAATACTATCCTCATGTGTTGATATAAAAAATTGTTTATCTTTAAAGTCATTTCGGAGTAACTCCATAAGGGAAATCATATTAATATCATCCATACTCTGAACAGGGTCATCTATTAAAATAGTACCAAAACCTTTTGAGTAAACGCTATTCAAAACCAAAGTAAGAGCAATAACAATACCTGCTAACTGTCCTGAACTTGTTGTATTAATAATATCTTGGTCAGAATCCCATTTTGATACAAACCGTAAATTATTTAATTTATCTCCATTCCTAACACTATCTTTAATATAAACCCCTGTTGCATTCTCTTCTCTAATAGATTGAAGTATTTTTCCACTATAAATATAAAAAGGTATCTCTATATCTTTTATAATTTTTTGTCTATGTGTTGCTATTTCATCTCTATATATTTTTTCTAACTTAGCTAATTGCTCCAATAAATCATCTAATTTTTTGATTTCTTTCTCAAATTTTTCTATTTTTAACTGCTTATCTTTATTAAATTTATAATATTGGTACTCAATATATGATTTTTTACTCTCAATATCATTAATTGAAACGAGATTCATATTAGTCTCTTTTTTAGCAAAATACTCTTGATAAATAGATACAAAATTATTTTCACTTTGAATAATCATAAACTCTTCTGTAAACCTAACTTTATCATCAACTAATTTTAGAATATCATATACCAAGCTATTCAATTTTTCTTCATTTATAGTTTCTTTTATATCAAACAAAAGAAAAGTAGACATATCTATACCTTGACTAGATAAAAAATTATAAAATCTAAGTGTTAATTTTTCATGTTGTTTATATTTTTTTAAAAACTGAATATACTCTTTAGAAAATCTATATTTTTCATCATTTAGCAAAATGACTATAAGCTCTTTTAATTTCTCTTTTTTAGCTATAAACTCTTGTAACTTATCATTATATATTTTAGAATCATCCTCTACTAAACCATCTAAGAATTTCTTTTTTTCATCAATTGCATTAAATAGACTGTTCTGCTCATCTGTAAAGTCTGTTCCACAAAGAGGACACTCATTATCATCTATCTTTGACTTTTTAAAACTTTTAATAAATGATTCTCTAACCCTAACCAATTCACTAATAATTGCATTACTTTTAGAAAGATTATTTTTTTGTAAAATTAACTCATTTAAATTAATTTCAAACTCATTAAAGTCAAAATCTATTTTCCCTTTGAGCAAAGAGATATTAATCCTTTTATTTAAAAAATTATCAATTTTATCAAACTTAACTAATATATTTTGTAACATATGCTTTTCATGAGCATCACTTATTAAAGAGTCATACTGCTTCCAAAAGTTATAACCTACAAGTAAAGCTTTAATTATCTCTTTCTTATTTTTCAAAATATAAATTTTATAATATTTTATAAAATCATTTTTCCACTCTAATAATAACTTTATCTTATCAAGTTCGGCTAAATATTTAAATTTGCTATCTACATCATTAAATACTATTGACTCTTTATCCCACTCTTTTGGAGTATCTATCCAAGTTAATAATTTTTTATACTCTAAAGTATCACTACTCTCTGTCGATGTATCTATCCCTTTAGATAGAGTCTCTTTTTCAACTTCTTTTTTATACTTTATATCTCTAACTTTTTTTCTAAATTCTACTACTTTTTCTAATTCTTTTTCCTCTTTTTCAATATCAAATAATTTAGATATTTCTTCAAGCCTTTTTTTCTCATCTTTTCTAAAAAAATGTGCTGTATCTTCTTGTTGTATGTAAAAGAAATTATTATAATATTTTTTTAAGTCTATTTCTCCTAAAAGTGTTTCTAGCTCTTTTTGCTCTAACTCTTTTTGTTCATCACCTATAATACGAACTAATTTCCATAAGTTTGAAAAATTTGAAGTCTTATTATCCCTTTTTAACTTAGAAATTTTCTTAAGTTCTCTTTTTATTATAATTTTATTTTGAGTATCAGAAAGAACTAATTCTATCTCTACTTTTTTATTAATATCTCTTGCAACAATATTATCTTCATTTCCACTAGATTTATCTATCTCCATAAATCTATAAATATTACCCGTAAGAGCTAATTCAATCGCATCAAATATGGTAGTTTTACCATAACCATTTGGACCTCCAAAAGTTACTAAACTACTTCTCTTAAAATCAATAAAGTAATCTTCAAAAACTTTAAAATTAAATATTCTGATAGATTCAATTTGAAACTTACTCATCTTCAACCTCAACTATAATTTTATTTTCAACCAAACTTTTATATGTTATATCATTTATATCAAGTTCGATAAGTTGTTTATAAAGCTCTTCTATTCCTTCATCATTAGATTTCTGTTGAATTATCTCTGATAAATTCTCTAAATCTCTACCTCCTCTTTCATATGTAAGAAACGGTAACTTGATAAATAATCGACTTAAAAGAATATATCCAGCATTTTGACTCTTTTTAGCATTTTCAAACATAGTATCATCATTTAAAAGCTTATTCATGTTCTTTAAAGAATAATCATCTTTCATTAACCCCATTAAAGCTATTGTCATTTCTTCCGAATAGACTATAATATTCTTTTTGAAAAGATAAGCATCTTCTTCAATCCTATTTATTTGCTCAGCATTTGAGTCTAAGCATAAAATTAAAGTAGTGTTTTTTTCAAAAGCTTTATTAATAATCTCTAATTTTGTTAGTAACTCATAAAGTTCACTAAAACCATTTAAAATTAAATCATCAAGTTCATCTTGTTTTATAGTTTTTTTATCTAAAATAACAAAAAAATTATCTTCATTTTTTTTATAAAAAAGAGAACATTTATACTCTTTATACTCAACTATCTTCTCAATAAATTCATTATTATCAAATATAATCTTTAAAATCTCAATCAGCATTATTTATATCCTCTTTTATATCATCTATTGGTTTTACTTGTATTCTTTTTATCTTATCAATTTTTCTAGCAGTTTTTTTTTCAAATAAGCCTTCCAATCCATCTTCTCCAACATCCTTTAGTATTTTAGCTTCACCTTCAAGACTCTCTATCTTTACATTGTCTGATATAAATATATCTATCTCAAATTGTTCAACAAGTAACTCTAACTCTTTATTTTCTAAAATATTTTTTGCTATTTCTTTACTCGCTCTTGGTTCTGTTATCGTAGTAGGTAAATAATACTTATCTGTTTTATAATGAAACTCATTTGTTCTACAACTATCAGTTAATTGATGTAATATTCTTATAAATCCATATTTTATACCATTTTCTTGTATTAAACTATCATAATCACGATATTGTGGAGTAGCATTTAAAATAATTTTATATACTTCTTTCGCATCAAGAACATTTAATTTTTTTTCAGCCTTAAAAAGAATGCAATCATGATTACATTCATTTTGACCTTCACTACACAAATCTTCATCCATACAATATCTACTAATGAAATATAAAAGTTTATTTTTTACCATAATATGCTGATATTCTATACTGTATTCTTCATAATTCTTTCTAAATATTTCTAATATTTCATTAAATCCTATTGTAGATTTTTTATCTTTTAGACCTTTATGAATCTCTAAAATATGCGTATCTAACAATTCATATAATTTAAACCTTATATATTTAAATTGTGCCATAGTTAGACTTTCAATTCCAAAATTTTTTACTTGATATATTTCCTCTATTTTTTTTAGGATTAATTCATCAGCTTCATCCAAATCACAAGTTTCTTTACCTGTACAGTATTTATATACTTGTATTTTTTGATTATATTTTTTAGGATAATATTTAAAGTTAAAATTTTTTTTTCGATATTTTTCAAAACTTGTCGTTCTACTATTATATATAATGGGTGTCCATATATGCAGATAAGCTGGTACAAAAAGAAATTGAACTTTTCGTAGTAACCCTCCTAATGCTTCTTTATATTTAGTAACTTCTGTATTTTCTTTATACGCCTTAACTTGATGAATTGATTTATAATTATCACCAATCTTAAGGGCAAAATCTTCTTGCCATTCTACCTCTAAGGCATAATCTGAGAAATCATAATTGACATCTTCATTTAGTTGCTTCTTTATTACTCGTAAAACTTCATAAAAAGCTATTTTACCTTGATAAATATAACCCGACCAACTAGGTATTGCACTATGTGGTTCTTTTGCCATTTAAAATTTCCCGATTTTAAGATTAACAAGTCTAACACAAACCCATAATAACATTCAATAAATATTAAAAAAAATCCACCTCCACCCAACCATAAAAGCAAAAAACACAACTATCAAGAAAAAAAT
>JALVEV010000004.1 GCA_027030605.1 Campylobacteraceae bacterium
AAAGATAAATTTGTGCCTTGAGATGCTCTTGTATAGACTCTAAGCCTTCAGCTAAACAAGCACTTAACCCTTTATTGTCAATCTCTTGTGGAGAAAATGAGACAATGTGGTGTAGAGAGTTCTCTATAATAATTGGGTAAAGCTCTTCTCGTCTTTTTTCAGAGAGGGTTTTTGAGTCCATAAGCCCTTCGACCTCTCCTGTTAAGATAACTCCTGCTACAACTAAGTCTCCTGCAAGAGGTCCTCTTCCTGCTTCGTCGATTCCACAGAGTTTATGCATTTTGTATCTCCTCTATTAGCTCTAAAAAGGCTTGACCATAGCGTTGAAACTTAACTTCACCAATGCCGTGTACCTCCAACATCTCTGCTTTTGTTGTAGGCATCAGATTTGAAAGCTCTTTAAGTGTTTTATCTGAAAAGACAACATAAGGTGGAACTTTATTTTCAGTGGCAATCTCTTTACGTAAAGCTCTAAACTTATCAAAAATCTCTACTTCATAATCATCAAAGTAGTCAACTTTTCTCTTTTTAGCTTGGGTAACTACTAAACGAGCCTCTCTAATAGTGACATGCTCTTGACCCTTTAAAATAGCAACTCCACGTTCAGTTAAGTGATATACTTTATACTCTCCAATACCTACGGCTCCTAACTCTAAAAGCTTATCTGCAATGCTTAACCATTGAGCTTTACTAAACTCTTTTCCAATGCCATAGACAGAGAGTTGGTCATGTCCATTAGTCAAGATACGTTGCTCTTGGCTTCCTCTTAGGACATCAACAACATAGTGTATTCCAAAAGATTGTTTAGTTCTAAATATAGTTGAGAGAAGCTTTTGTGCTTCTTGAGTAATATCAACAGAGTTCTGGTCAGGGTTCAGGCAGTTGTCGCACTTGTCACCACAAGGCTCAATGTGGTCTTGAAAGTAGGTTGCAATCTGTTGATGACGACACGATTCGGAGTTAGCAAAACGTGAGATGGTATTAATCTTCTCAAAAGCACTCTCTTTATAAGGAGAGTCAGGTAGAGCTTCTATAAACGATTTCTGTTGCACAATATCAACATTAGAGAAGAGAAGTAGAGTAGTAGCTTCTAATCCATCTCGACCTGCTCGTCCTATCTCTTGGTAGTAATTTTCTAAAGTTTTAGGCATATTCATATGTACAACAAAGCGAATATTACTCTTGTCTATTCCCATACCAAAAGCGATAGTAGCAACGACTATCTCTACTTCATCTGCTACAAACTCTGCATAGACTCTATTTTTAACATCTGTTGGTAGCCCTGCATGGTAGGCTTCGGCTTTAAAACCCTGTTTTTTTAGGTAGGTTGCTACAGACTCCGTCTGCTTTCTTGAAAAGGTATAGACAATTCCAGCTTCATTATTATGCTCTTTAAGAAAGTTAACCAACTGTTTTCTTCCATCTGTTTGACGGTGTTGAGCTGTAATAGTTAGGTTTCTTCTAAATAGAGAGCCTTTAATAACTTTTGGATTTTTTAGATTTAGATTGTTTAGAATATCCTCTTGAACAGCTTGAGTAGCTGTGGCTGTAAAGGCACTAATAGTCGTATTTGGAAAAGAGATTTTGAGTTGTGAGAGCATTCGGTAGTGTTCTCTAAACTCATGCCCCCACTCACTTACACAGTGGGCTTCATCTACTACAAAAAAGTTTATATTAAGGTCAAGCAAAAAGTTTAAAAAGTACTCATTCATAAGCCTCTCAGGGGCAACATAGAGAAGTTTTATCTGGTTTTGTCGTAGCTGTTGCTCTATCTGCCTAGACTCCTCTAAACTCTGCATAGAGCTAAGCATAGCAGAGGGTATGCCACTACTTCTAAGTGCTACTACTTGGTCATGCATAAGGGCTAAAAGTGGAGAGATAACCACTGTAACTCCATTCATCATAAGTGAGGGGAGTTGATAGCATAGAGATTTCCCTCCACCTGTAGGTAGAATCATAAGTAGGTCTTGGTGATTTAAAATAGCATCTATCACCTCCTCTTGTTGCTCTCTAAAGCTCTCATGTCCAAAGTAGTATTGTAGGGTCTCTAATTTATTCATACTGTAATGGTAGCAAAAGATTTTTTGAAACAGAAACAATCTGTCAAATTGTCATATTTGTTAGATTGTATAAGTCTATCACAGCAAAAAACATCACAAAGAGAGAGTTTGATTAATTGTGTTTTAATTAATGACATTTATATCTAAAAAATTAAGAAAATTTTAATTTTATTTTTTTAAATCTTAAATTTTTGTTAATATTTTAATATAAATAAAAAAATTAGGAATATATAATGAAGAAGATAGTCATATTTCAACTTTTTTTGATATTGACACTTTTGAATGGAAGAGCCATTGAGAGTGAGATAGGTATCAATATTGGTTTAAACTCTACTAAAAATAAGAGTGGTTTTACATTTAAAAATCCTACTTTAGGTGTAACCTATCAAGATAATCGTTATATAGTGATGCCTAGAGTCGATTTAGACTATGTTCGTGTTAAAGATGACTATGCAACTTCTCTTTTAAAAGGTTCAGTAAATGCTGTTTATGAGTATGAAAATCAAACCTATACTATACCATATGCTTTAGTTGGAATAGGGTATGAGTATGTAGGTGGAGCAACCAAAGGTATTTTTGAGAGTCACCCTTTTGTTCAGGGTGGTGTTGGTGTTCGTGTCGATTTAGAGCAGGGGTATAGAGCTAGAGTTGAAGGTAAAATGCTTAAAGTGTTAGCCAATTCAAATGAGGGAAATGAAGCGATTATTACAGCAGGGGTAACTATGCCTCTCTCTTATACTCGTGTAAAGCAAAAACGACCTCAAGTGGTAGTGGTCAATAGGGTAAAAGTCTTACCTGTACCTAAAGTTACTCCTCAGCCTCCTAAACCAAAAATTGTTTATGTAAAAAATAATGAGTGTTCTATTAAGATAGATAGACCTGATTTTGACAGAGATGGCGTTGAGGATAGATTTGACCAGTGTCCTGCAACTCCTTGTAACTTCTCTGTTGACCGTTATGGTTGTCCTGTTAAGACAACTTTACGTATTAATTTTAAAACCAATTCAGCAAGAATAGAGGGATATTCAGTAAATAAAATAGACCTATTTGCTGATTTTCTATTAAAGAATAGAGGAAGTTTTGTAAAGATTGTTGGACATACTGATAGTAGGGGGTCGGTAAAGCATAATATGGAACTCTCTTTAGCACGTGCAAACTCTATTGTGAGAGCTTTGATTGCACGAGGAGTAAGTGCCTCACGATTGAGTGCTAAGGGGCGAGGAGAGAGTCAACCTATTGCCTCGAATTCAACAGCAGAAGGTAGAGCCATGAATCGTCGTATTGAAGCGATATTGAGTTATCCTAAAGGGAGAAGATAGAGATGAAAATTTTAAATATTATCTATATACTTATTGCTGGACTGCTTTTTGTTGCTTGTGGTGCAAGTGATAGGGCTTCGACTAATAATGATATCAATAGTAGTGTTTTAGGAGTGGTCTATAGTCCTGATGTTGATAGTGATGGAGATGGGTTAAATGACTATGATGAGATGCATCGTTACTATACTAATCCTGATAGTAATGATAGTGATGGAGATGGATTATTAGATGGAGATGAAATTACTCTTTATGAGACAAATGCAACAAGTGCAGATAGTGATAGTGATGGATTAAATGATTATGAAGAGTTGAATAGTTACTATACAGACCCTAATAATAATGATACTGATAGTGATGGACTATTAGATGGAGATGAGATTAAAATTTATGATACCAATGTAACAAATTCAGATAGTGATGAAGATGGATTAAATGATTATGAAGAGATAAAGAACTACTATACAAATCCTCATAGCAGAGATAGTGATAGTGATGGATTACTCGATAGTGATGAAATTCGACTATATGAGACAAATGCAACCAATCCTGATACAGATGGAGATTGTCTCTTAGATAGTTTTGAGATTTTACACTATGAGACCAATGCAACAGTGGTTGATACGGATGGAGATAGTATTAATGATGGTATAGAAATCTATACTTATGGTGTAGATGAGTTAAATTTAACTTGTCTCTCTGCTCCTGAAACATTAGAGGGTGGATATAATCCAAATCCTCCTAAAGATGGTATTCCAGATATGCAGAGAGATGTTATTAATGCACTTGACCCAACAAATGATAGTGATGGTGATGGTCAATCAAATATTAAAGAGAACAACTGTAGTCAAGGAGACCCTACCGATAAAACAAAAATGTGTCCATTTGAGACCGAGTCAGAAGAGGGAGCAACTCTTTTGGCATATGGTTATGCCTATGTCCCTGGGGGATTTGATGTAGATGGTGATGGTAAAAATGAGGGTGGTTTTTGGATGTCACGCTATCAAGCCCGAAAATCAGGTGTATTGATTCCTAGTGAAAAGATTAGTTCCATTGTAGGTAATCTTAATCAATACATCTCAAAAGAGTTTAAGGTTTTAAATAAAAATATTCAGTTACTCTCTTATTATGAGCGTCCATTAACAGAGTCTCAGATAACAGCAGGAAATGAGCTACTCTTTAGAGAGATAGATATTGCTGGGGAACCAAGAATCAGTAGCTATACTCCACTATTAGCACGAGCCTGTTTAAGTCAATATTTTTTAAGAGATAGTGAAGGGAATAAACTGGATATTAATATTACATTACCAACAATGAAACAGTATGTTCAAGTCAAGATGTTACTGGATGCTGATTTTAAAAATAATGGTGATGGAAGGCATATTAGAAATGGACTTTTAGGAACTGACCCCAATGTACCCCTGTCGACTTTTAGTGTAGTTATTGAAGAGTTTGGGGAGCAATATAAAGAGTTTGTTAGAAATATTATTGAATTAAGAGATATTAATGGAGATGATGCCTTTGACTCTACAAAAGATTTACGTGAGTGGTGGCATGTAGATGCCTCGAAAGTTGAAGAGTTTGCAAAAGGGGCTACAAGTGGTATTGACATTGGTCAAGGTACAGGTCCAGAGAGTGATATGTATGGAGTTGTCGTTCGTGCAGGAGATATCTTAGATGTACGAATTAGTGTTACTGGTACTGAGTCGGATGGACAGGGTGATACCAATGGTATTAGTTTTAGAGCAGCAACACCTTATCTCTATTAGAGTTTTAATAGCATAATGTTCTATAGATTGCTCCTCTTTCTTATCTTTATTGTTTTTTTAGGTTGTGGAAGCGATAGGGCAGATAGAGCCTCTATTGACAGCGATAGAGATGGACTATCGGATAGAGCAGAAGCTGTTTTGGGAACCTCTGCTAGAAGTGATGATAGCGATGGAGATGGAATTAAAGATTTTGATGAAGCCAATAGTGATAGTGATGGTGATGGAATTAATGATGCTTTAGAGTCTATGCTTGAAGATAGTGACCATGATGGAGTGGTTGACCAATTTGATAGCGATAATAGTAACCCAACTAATGATAGTGATGAAGATGGTGTCTCTAACCAACATGAGATACTTGCTGGAACTAATCCTTCAGACTCTCATGATACTCCTGATGTTACACACGATAGAGATAATGATAATTTACCAGATGGTATTGACCCTAATGATAACAATATGGATAGCGATGGAGATGGAATTGTAGATGGTGCAGATGCTGATGTTAATGGTGATGGTATTAATGATAATGGAATTGATAGCGATAACGATGGTATAAACGATAGTTCTGATGCCGATGTAGATGGTGATGGCATTGTAGATAATGGAGCCGATAATGATGGAGATGGGGTTAATGATGAGTATGACCTTGATGATGATAATGATGGATTACTAGATAGTAACGATTTTAATAGTACCAACCCCGATAGCGATGGAGATGGAATTTTAGATGGTATAGATGCCGATGTTAATGGAGATGGTATCAATGATAATGGTAGAGATAGTGATGGAGATGGGATTACTAATCGTGCAGATGCCGATGTAGATGGTGATGGAGTTGTAGATAATGGAGCTGACAATGATGGAGATGGTGTTAATGATAAGTATGACCTTGATGATGATAATGATGGTATTGTTGACACGCAGGAAAGAGC
>JALVEV010000005.1 GCA_027030605.1 Campylobacteraceae bacterium
AGGGAAGATGGCCGCAGCCCCATAAGCAATCATACAGGCAGCAGAGTGAGGGTCAAACACCTCACCTGTTACAGCAACAATACTAGTAAGATGTCTTAGTTTTGCATCAAGCAACTCTTGACTAAGACGACCAATCACCATAAGCATGGGAATCACTTTATTGTTCTCATTTAACCCACGGTCATCTAAGATAATGGTTCTAACTCCATTGTCACGAACATCTACAATAATCTTCTCAATCAATGCATCTAGACTAGCTTTTAAATCTGAAGTGTAGGTCGTATCATATTGACCATATTTGTACGATGGGTCATACTTCTCGTTGTTTTCATCTCCAAACTCTTGAAGTAGAGAGAAACGTGTCGCTGACATAACAGGAAGTACTGTTTTAAGTCGTTTTGCATGGTCTGCACCATCAGCTAAGATATTTTGAATCTCTCCAAAACCAGTATTGAGACTCATAACAGTCTTTTCACGAATTGGGTCGATTGGAGGGTTGGTTACCTGTGCAAATTTCTGCTTAAAGAAGTCCGTAAAGTTTCTCTGTTCTGTTGAAAAGGCAGCTATTGGCGTATCGTCACCCATTGCACCTGTGGTCTCTTTACCCTCAGCAATCATTGGACGAATAACCTCTCTAATCACCTCGGAGGTGTAGTTAAAGTAACGTTGCTTCGCTACCATGGTTGAGCTATCTTTTGAAGTTGCATTTTTAGCTAAACTCTCTTGAGTTGGCATGTGTTCTTGTAGATAAGACATATTCCCATTCAACCACTTGTTATATGGATTTAAACCCTTTAAGTAATCATCAATATCACTAGACTTAAGTACTTTTCCATGCTTAAGGTCAACCCCCATCATCTCACCAGATTGAAGTCGTCCACGCTCTACAATCTCTTCATCAGGAAGCTCTAAAACACCATACTCAGAGGTAATTAAAAGTCGATTATCGGTAGTAATGATATATTTAGAAGGTCGAAGCCCATTTCTATCAAGCACACATCCAATGTAGCGACCATCGGTCATACTCACTGCTGCTGGACCATCCCATGGCTCAAAACAGGTACTTGAATACTCATAGAACGCTCGAAGCTCTGTGTCCATATGTGGTGCATTGTGCCAAGGTGCAGGAACCAATGAACGAGCGGCCTTAAAGAAGTCAACCCCATTGACCCGTAAAAACTCCATAAAGTTGTCTAACGAAGCAGAGTCGGACATATCTGATTGAATAACATTACGGAGTCTCTCCATCTCTTCATCGGTAAAGACATCCGATTTAGCAGTAACAACTTTAGAAGCAACATTAAATCGGTTTGCAGTTACCGAGTTAATCTCACCATTGTGGGCAATCATTCTAAATGGTTGAGCCAATTTCCACTGAGGTAGGGTATTGGTCGAAAATCTCTGATGGAAAAGACAAAAAGAGATTTTAAAATCTTCATCAGCTAAATCGGTATAGAACTCTTTGATGTGTGTTGGCATCACAAGCCCTTTGTAAGAGACTACAGATGTTGAAAAAGAGGGGATATAAAACGTTTTATCCTCAATCAGTTTCGCCTCTATCTCTTTACGTGAAAGATAAACCATCGCCTCAAAACGTTTTACAGCAATAGCTGATTTAGGAGCAACAAAAACTTGCTTAATAGTAGGAAGTGACTCTAATGCTTGTTCCCCTAAAGCATCTTTATTCAGAGGGACTATACGAGTATAAACTACCTTCAAATCATTATTTTCACAAACTTCGGAGATAACATCAAAATCGGATTCATTGTTTGAGAATACCATTGCAACGGCATATGTCTCGGGTAAATCAACCCCTTTAGAGAGAGCTTCTTTTTCAAAAAATGATTTAGGTAAAGAGAGAAGAAGACCAGACCCATCACCTGTTTTACCATCAGCAGCAATTGCCCCTCGGTGCATCATTCTTGAAAGAGATGTAATTGCATCTTCTAAATTTTTATGTGTTGGAGTATTGTCAATAGACGCTAAAAGTCCAAAACCACAGTTATCTTTAAACGACGTAAAGAGATTTTGCATAAGCCACCTTTAATTAGTATATAATAGGGTTTTAAGTAATATAATCCCCCCGAAAATTGGGTCGATAATACCAAAAAGAAAATTAAATAGATGCGTGGATTTATAATTAATATAAGAAAAGCTAAAAATGAAGATGTAATTGTTACCGTGCTTAGCAGTGATTCAGTAAAAAACTATTGGCGTTTTTTTGGAGCAAGACACTCTATTTTACAAGTAGGTAATTTAATTGATTTTGAAGAAAAAGAGTCTAAAAAGAGTTTTATGCCAAATATACGTTCTATTTCTCATATCTCTTTTCCTTGGATATTCGCCTATAATCATCTACTTATGTGGCAAAATTTTATCAAACTTTTTGAAGTACATTTGAAAGATGCGATTGAACTTGATGCATTCTACTTTGAGCTACTATTATCTGTTGCAAAAAAGTGGGGAAAACAAAACCCTAAACGTTTAGCAATTGAGGCTTATATGAAACTTCTTGACCATGAAGGACGACTATATGACAATGGTTTTTGTTATATTTGCGAAACCATTTTAGAAGAAAAAGTAGGATTAATGAGAGCCTTTTTACCTACTCATCCACACTGTATATATGGTCAAAGCTTTCAGAAAAAAGATATTTTTAAACTCTATAATACTAAAAGTACCATTCATTTAAACGACAAACTCATAGATAAACTATACCTCATTCTTACAAAAGGTTTTTGATGAAATATAAGGAAATATTCTTTAATAGAATATTAAGCTTTTTTCTATATACTATTAAACAAATTTTAATATATCAAAAGGAAAATCAATGAAATTACGATATTCAACACTACTTTTAGGGCTTTTACTACCAATCTCATCTCTACAAGCAGAGGTCTCACTTACCCCACCAAATGCAAAAGCTGGAGAGTGTTATGCTAAAGTTATTATACCTGCTAAATATAAAACCGTTACGGAACGTGTTCTAGTTCAAGAGGCATCAACAAAAATCAAAGTTATTCCTCCAAAATATGCTTGGGTTGAAGAGAAAGTAGAAGTAACTCCTGCTAGTGAGAAGCTTGTTACAGTACCTGCTAAATATAAAAAAACTTCTGAGATTATTGAAGTAAAACCTGCTCTACGCTCTTGGCATGTTAGTTTACGTAAACATGCAGCACCTGTTAGTAATGAGCTTTTAGCTGCTGCAAAATTAAAAGGTGTTGATATTGAAAATACTACTCCTGGTACTTGCTATAAAGAGTACTACACTCCTGAAAGCTATAAAACAGTAAAAGAGGAAGTTGTTGTTCAAAAAGAGACTACTAAGAGTAAAGTTATTCCTGCAAAATATGAGATGGTAGAAAAGACGATTGTAGTTAAACCTGCTACAAAAAAAACAGTTACAGTACCTGCGGTGTATGATTATGTTGAAGAGAAAGTACTTGTAGAAAAAGAGAAGACTGTATGGAAAAAGGGTAAAAACCCAGCAACTAAATTAGATGGTGCTACAGGTGAGATTATGTGTCTTGTTAAAGTACCTGCAAAATATAAAATTATTAAAAAGAAAGTAGTTAAAACACCAGCAACAACAAAAGTCATTGAAGTTCCTGCTGAAACAAAAACAATTAAAGTTAAAAAACTTATCTCTCCTGCTAAAACAGAAACAGTTACTATTCCTGCTGTAAAAACTACTATTGAGAAAAAAGTTCTTGAACATGGACCATCATTTTCATGGATTAAAGTTGGAGACCCTGTTGAGAAAGGTTTAAAATACACTGGTCATGAAATCTGTTTAGTTGAAACACCAGCGGTTAAAAAGAAAGTTACAAAAACTGTTTTAGTGACACCAGAGACAACTAAAAAAATAACTATTGAACCAACCTATAAAGTTATGAAAGTGAAAAAACTTGTAGAAGAGGCGAAAGAGATTAAAATACCAATTGAGGCTGTTTACAAAGAGATTGAGAAAAAAGAGAAAATTTCAGAAGCACACCAAAGTTGGGAGAGAATTCTTTGTCAAACAAACATGAACAAAGATGTTATCTTAAAGATTCAAAATGCACTCAAAGAGAAAGGGTATAACCCTGGTAAAATTGATGGTGTTCTTGGGCGTGATACACGTATAGCACTCGATAAATACCAAAGAGACAACTCTTTAGCAACAGGTGGAATCACTTATGAAACACTTAATGCACTTGGTATTAATAAATAATTTAGTAAAGCTCTTTTAACTAAAAGTTGTCTAAAAACTAGACAACTTTTAATCCCACTATTCAACAAAAAAATATAAATCCCTAAGAATTTTATGATAGAATAGTTCTATGAAAAAACTATTTGGATTCTTATTTATTCTTCTCTCTGCTGGATTAACTGTTTGGTACCCATTGGGACAACTTTTAGGGTAATAAGATGGCTTTTGTAAAAAAATATAAACCAAAAATAGATAAAACAAGAAAAGGTTATCTTCTTTATATCTTTTTAGTACCTCTTTTTATTGCTATAATATTAGCACTTATAGAGCGTAATATTTTAGCATTTTTACTCAATTTAACTGCTTTTGGACTCTTTTATGCAACAGCGAAACTAAATAGTTTAGGATTAGAGAATGAGTTTCAATACAACAAAGAGAAATTGACAAAAGCTCCTGATAAACCATATAAAACCTTCTCAGCTATTCTCTTAGGTCTATCTACCTTTTTCACAGCAACTATTGCTGGTGGGGAGTCTGTCGTTATGGGACTCTTTCTCTCTGTAATCTCATCTATAGGCTACTATCTATACTATGGGTTAGACCCACGTGAAGATAAACTTGAAAATATTGGTGACATCTCTGCTGAATTAGTATTAAAAACTATCTCAGAAGCCAAATCTAAACTAGCGAAAATAGAGAGAGACATAGATAAAATCTCAAGTGACAATCTTTTACAAAAACGTCTCTCTTTAGCTCTTGAAAAAGCTAAAAACATTATTCAAACTCTTCAAGAAGACCCAAAAGATATTCGTGTAGCACGTAGATTTTTAATAGTATACATTGATGGATTAGAGAAGGTAACTAATGCTTATACCTCTATGGATGAGAAAGATATAAAAAAGGAGACTAGAGAGAAACTACATCAGCTTTTAGAAGATGTAGAACGCCGATTCGATAAAGAGTTAATAAGACTCAAAAAAAATAATGAGTTTGATTTAGATGTCAATATAGATGTTTTACAACAACAGATAAAAAATTAATATATTAGGAAAATAAAAATGGAAACAAAAACAAAAGAGATTATTGAGACTACGATAGAAGAGCAAAATGAAAACCTACCAGCTATTCAAGAGGAGGAGCAATCAAAATTAGAAAAAGCCCTATCAGAGCTAGACTTTAACAATAGAAGCTCTATTATCCACTTTGGAGCCTCTGCACAAGAGGAGCTAGATGAGATATCTAACCGTATGATAAATGGAGTTAAAAATAAAGATACAGGAGCTGCGGGAGCTGTTCTCAATGAGATGATTGCAACTATTAAAGGGTTTGACCTTGAAGAGTTAAATCCTAATAAAAAGCTTCCATGGTATGCCAAACTATTTGGTGGGACTAAACCCCTTGTTAAGTTTATACAAGGATATGAGGAGGTTAGAGACCAAATCGATGAGATTTCAAATAACCTAGAAGAGCATAAAAGCAAACTAATGAGAGATGTTATCTCACTAGATAAACTCTACGAGGCTAACTTAGAGTACTTTAGAACCCTTGAAATCTATATTGAAGCAGGAGAGATTAAGAAAAAAGAGCTTGAAGAGAAGATTATTCCAGAGTATGAAGAGAGGGCAAAAGGTGAAGATATGTTAGCTATTCAGGAGCTAAAAGAGATTCGTGCCTTTAGAGATGACCTAGAGCGTCGTATTCATGACCTTAGACTCTCTCGCCAAGTGACCATGCAGTCACTTCCAAGCATTCGACTCATTCAAGAGAATGATAAATCGCTCATTAATAAAATCTCTTCAACCCTAGTCAATACTGTACCACTTTGGAGAAATCAACTTGCTCAAACAGTTACTATTTTTAGAAGCCATGAGTCAGCAAAAGC
>JALVEV010000006.1 GCA_027030605.1 Campylobacteraceae bacterium
ATTCACCTACAATGCTAAAACATGGCTCAAAAGGTATGATAGGTAAGGGTAAACGTAGCCAAGAGGTAAAAGACGCTTGTGTGGCTTATGATGGTATCTATTTTGGTGCAACAGGTGGTGCTGGGGCTTTACTTGGTAAAAAGATTCGTTCAGCAGAGGTGATTGCCTATCCAGAGTTAGGGCCAGAGGCAGTAAGAAAGATTACAGTAGAGGATTTTCCTGTAACTGTAGTCAACGACACAAAAGGTAATGACATCTACCAAATGGGTCGTGAGCAGTATGAAGTAAAGTCTTAGGACTTTACTTACTTAACCCTATTTACAGGGTACTTTAGTTTTATTTGTGTCTTTACTTAATGTCTCCAATCCACCTTTATGACAACCTTTAATTGGTTTATTTGACTTCTCGATAATTGGCTTACCATTCTTATCCCACGTAATCTTAGCAGCATCGAGTGCCACAACCATTGTCAATAACAACACTATTGGTAAAAATCTCATGTTAACTCCTCAGTTAAAAATTAAATTTCCTTTTTAATTGTTTGTTAAACAATTATAGTATAGCAAGTTTTTTTAAAAAAATATACTAATTTTTTAAATTATTTTAATTTAATTTAAAGATTTAACATGGTATGTTTAATCGAATATTTAGGCTATTTTTCTACTATAGAATGTGTTGATTTTAGTAAGAAGTTACACTATAGTTAGAGGATTAAATGAGATAATGTTATCTCTCTTATACTATTTTTGATAGACTTATTAGATGAAAAACTTAGAAAAAGAGAAACTAAAAACACTGTTGAGTATTATAAAAGAGAATCCATCTTTAGATATTGCTCACTTTACAGACCAAGATAATCTACTTGTTGAACTGCTCAATGACTACTGTAGTCAAAAAAACTATGGGTATCAACTCAATCTATTGGACAACTCTATAGAGGAGCTTATGAGTAAAAAATATAAATCTAGTTCTACTTCAATAAGAGTATTCCACCTACAGCGTAAATCCTACCTTATTCAAGCAAAACAGTACGATTTTGTTTTCATAACAGCAAATATAGAGCCTGATATGGAGAGTGACTTTCTAAAGCGTCTACATCAAATTATTAGAAATGCTGGACAACTTATTATCTTTATAAAAAAGGAGGATTATACTCTACGCTATAGATGGATTGAACTTTTAGAAGAACATAACTATGTAGCAACTAGTACCATTAATAATCTATGTAATGATTATGATATTGTTATTACTAAGAAGATGCATGGGTGGGGAAAATAGTTGGTGCAATAATAATCGCACCCTACTCACATTGAGTTACAATAGCACCTACAAGGTCAATAAATACTGTAGCTGTTCTCTCATCAATATCTTTGTCGATAATAGTGCGAGAAATCTCCTTTTCTAACTCATCATCAAGTCCACGCTCTTCTAACATACGCTCTGCTACAGCTAGTCGTCTAAAGACCTTCTCTAGCTCTTTTTCAACTATATTTTGATTGGCAGTACGTGCAATCTCAAAATAGCTAGATTGTGGTGTACGACCAAAAAAATCATTTAGTCCATACTCTTCGTACTCATCATCTTCTATCTCTCTACTCATGGTAGCTCCTTAGTCATTTTTTTTATTAATCAATAGCAATGAAATAGGATTTAGTAGATTCAAAATATTAAATACTTATTTCATTGATATTAAAGACTACCCCTCTAAAAAAAGAGGAGCAGAAAAAAGTTATACGTTAGCCATAGCCTCTGTAGCATACTTTTTACCTAACTCATAAGCCTTTTTATTTAACTCATGAAATCTAGGTGGAACTTTACTAAGCATTGTGCTAACAAGAAGCTCTTCATCTAAAGCATTGGTGTAGGTATTTGCAATAGCAAGGGCAACTACTGACTGAGTAATTACGTTTCCTACCTCCTCTTTAGCAATAGTAATAATAGGAATCTCTACAATATTCCACTTTTTTCTATCTTCATCTGTAGGGTGAACCAAATTTGGCTCAATAACAATTGTTCCACCCTCTCTTACACCATTTTTAAACTGTTGATAACTTACATCAGCAACAGAGAGCATAAAGTCAATCTGACCATCAATCGCATAAGGGTAGAAAATCTCTTTGTCATCAAGCTGAATATCAACAACTGTTGGTCCACCACGCACTTGTGATGTATATGTAGCAGTCTTTACTCCAAAACCACCATCTTTAATCTTTGCAGCAGCAAAAATCTCACCAGCAAGAAGAACTCCTTGTCCACCAACACCAGTAAATCGCATTACAATTCTACTCATAGCTCTTCTCCTTATATCTTTTTATCAAAATCATCTTGAGTAAGTGGTTTTCTCTCACCCTGCTGTACTTTTTTAATCTCTTCATACATTTCACAGTACTCTCTCGCTTCAGTATCATGTTTTAATACACCTGTAGGAAATAGATTTTTTTGCTCTTCAGGAGACATCTTATCATACTTCTTTTTAGATACTGTAATACTATCAATCCAGTCAAGATTTGCCATAGCAGATTGCATTTTATTTTTTCTACCAAGGTTAATGTGACAATTTGATAAGACATCAACAAAAGAGAACCCTTTATGCTCCATTGCCTGAAGTAGAACTTTTTCAAGTTTTTTAGGACTATTTACAGTCTCACGAGCTACAAATGATGCACCAGAAGCAATAGCAAGTTCACAAGCATCAAAAGTAGGGTCAATGTTTCCTGCCTTTTGAGACACTGTCCACATACCTTGTGGTGTTGTTGGACTTGTTTGAGAGTTAGTCAAACCATAGATAAAGTTATTGATAAGAATTAGTGTAATATCAATATTTCTTCTACAACCATGAATAGTATGGTTACCACCAATAGCAAGACCATCACCATCACCTGCAACACAGATTACATGCTTGTCTGGATTGGCAAGTTTAACACCTGTTGCAAATGCTACAGTTCTACCATGTGTTGTGTGTACTGTGTTAAAGTCAACATAAGATGAGAATCTTCCTGAACATCCAATTCCAGATACTACACAGACATCATCTTTTTTCCACCCAAGTTTATCAACTGCACGGATAAAGGCTTTTAGTATAACACCATCACCACACCCCCAACACCATAGTGTTGGCATCTTATTTACTCTTAAGTAGTTATCATAGTTAAATGCCATCTTATAGCTCCTTCACTTTTTCAATAATATCACTTGGAGAGAATGGACGACCATTTGTCTTTGTAAGTTTTGCAATATCCAATCTACCCATACTTCTTTGAATCTCCTCTAAGTACTGACCTTGGTTAAGTTCTACTGATAAAATCTTATCAAACTTTTGTCCAAGCTCATAGAGTCTCTCTTGTGGAGATGGCCAAAGTGTAATTGGTCTAAACATACCAACTTTTACCCCCTCTGCTCTAAGAACATCAACAGCCTCTTTAATTGCCAGAGAAGCAGAACCATATCCAATAATTAAAATTTCAGCATCATCTAACATATACTCTTCATTTGATTCAATCTCATCTTTATGCTCTTCAACTTTTCTAAAGAGTCTATCGATAAGTTTTCTACAAGTCTCAATCTCTTCTGTTGGGAATCCCATTGCATCATGGTGAAGACCTGTAAAGTGGTATCTGTACCCTTGGAACATTGGGTTAAGAACTGCTGGTTGGTCTTGTGGTACATCATAAGGTCTATACTCTTCAGCGGGTCCATCAAAAGTTTTTCTAGGAACAATTCCTTTTTTTACCTCTTCAGCTGTTGGAATTACAGCCTTTGCATGCATATGACCAATAGTCTCATCTAAGAGTACAAATACAGGTTGCATAAATCTATCTGCAAGGTTAAATGCTCTTACTGTCTCTGTATAACACTCTGCAAGGTTACCAGCACAGACTGTAATTGATTTGTAGTCACCATGAGATGGATTTTTTGCTTGTGCAACATCACCTTGTGCAACACGTGTTGGAAGACCAGTAGATGGACCACCTCTCATAACATTGACAACAACCAATGGTACTTCAGCCATCTGTGCAAGTCCTAAGTTCTCTGCCTTAAGTGAGATACCAGGTCCTGAAGTTGCAGTTAGAGTTCTAACCCCCGCCATTCCTGCACCAATTGCAGCTGCTACACCTGCAATCTCATCTTCCATCTGAATCGCTGCTCCACCAACTTTTGGTAGAAGGTCTGAAATTTCATGCATTACTTCACTTGAAGGAGTAATTGGATACCCTCCAAAGAAACGACATCCTGCATCTACTGCTGCTAAAGCTGCTAGTTCATTTCCACTTGAAATTACTTCTCTTGTTGCTGACATTAGTTAGCCTCCTTATAATCTTCAGGCAATCTATATCCATTCTTTACAATCGCCTCTTGTCTAGCTTTTGAGCTATCGGTCAATTTAGCAAATTTAAACTCTTTTTTCTCTGCTACATAAATAGCAAAGTCTGGACATGTAAGTTCACACTCATTACATCCTATACATGAATCAGGAGCGATTACACTAATCATTGCACCTAAAGTTGAGGTTGGTTCTTGTTGCATTGAGAGTACACCAGCAGGACATGCATCAACACAAATATCACAAGCTTTACATCTTGCTGTATTGACCCATACTGGAGTATTCTCTGGAGCTGTCATTGCTGCCATGGTTTCCCCTTTAATCTTTAAAATTTTAAGTGAGATATTTTCTATCACTTCAAGTAGAATATCGAAGTTTTTGTAATGGAGTGTATAAATAACTCACTATTATCAGTATGATAAGAATTGGTGTTACAAATAGGGGCAAAGAAGATAAAGAGACTACTTTAAATTTTATGACTATTTGGAAGCTGAATAATATCAGGATTAGGATGATAAATATTTTCACCATTCATACGAGGAATAGTTTTACCATTAAGTTCATCTAATACAGAGAGAAGTTTCTGTTCTGTTTCAAAAGAGAGATTACCTGAAGAGATATGAGCTAATATACGCTCTGCATACTCTTTTTTAGCCATCATCTCATTATAACGCTCCTCTTTCTCTAACTCAATTTGAGAGAGCTGTTTTTGATGTCGTAGATAGATATAGAGGAGTAAAAAGAGAAAAAGGGCAATCACAATTAATGTAGCATTATCTTTACTCTTCTCTTCGGATTTTGCTTTTACTTTTATGGCAGTTATTTCTTGATTGAGTTGATTATCTAACTGCTTTATACGTACTTTAGTCTGATTCTCTTTCTCTTTAATAGCTATTTTTTCATAGGTACGAAGTTGTTCTAATTTTTGTTGATTTTCTAAAGCAATAAGCTCTGCTTCATGACTATCATGTTGTCTACTAAAAGCTAACTCTTGTGTTACTTGAGCATTCATTTGAGGTTGTTCTATAATCTTTTTAAAGGCCTCTTTCGGTGTTTCACTTGTAGAAATAGCTGAAAAAATGATATACCCTAACAATGCAGACATTACAACTAGTACAACCTCTCTCACCTCAACTCCTTTTAAAAATAAATACCTATAAACAATAGATAACATTATTATATAACATTATTTCTTAAAAATTATATCATCTTTTTTAGATTTTGTGCTTTTTAATTTCACGTTTGGAGTCATTTTAGAGAATTTACAAGATAAAGTACCATTTTTATCTAAATCTTATTATATTTTATACTTTTTCTGTTAATTCTCTTTCTAGCTTAATGAAGAGTATCTTTTACTATAAAATAGACTCAAAAGAGCTGGTAATAAAACTAAATCTAACAGCAACGCAATATTTAAAGCCACAACAGTTACAATAGCAAAATTAACATTAGGCACAAAACTACTCACTCCAAAGACAGAGAATGTAAAGCTTAGAATGAATGTCGTAAGTATCATCGCATTACCACTGTGGCTAATAACATAGTCAATACTCTCTTCAAAACTCATACTTTTAATA
>JALVEV010000007.1 GCA_027030605.1 Campylobacteraceae bacterium
GCTAACCAAGAGATAGATTTAAAAAATATTAGGAAATTTTATTTGCACTCTCCGAAGAAGAGAGATAGGGTGAGGTTTCCCTAGATTTTTTCAATGTGCCAATATGGGCAGACACGGAGGTCGCCCCTACGACGACAACATACCCTTAAACTCAGCAAAGATATAAGCTGACTCATGAGGTCCGGGACTTGCCTCTGGGTGGTGTTGTACTGACATGGTTGGAGAGTCATTGTACTTTAACCCCTCAATGGTATTGTCAAACAGGTTTTTATGGGTTACTGTTGCCACCTCTACAATGTTGTCTGGAACATTATAGTTATGGTTTTGGGCTGTAATCTCTACAACACTGTTGGCTTGGTTCATTACAGGATGGTTTCCACCGTGGTGACCAAACTTTAGTTTATAGGTGTCATACCCATGAGCAATAGAGAGGAGTTGATGTCCAAGGCAGATTCCAAAGAGAGGAACTTTTGCTTCAATTAGCTTCTTAATCTTCTCCTGCTCCTCTTTTAAGATAAGTGGGTCACCAGGTCCATTGGAGAGGAAAACACCACCTATCTCTTTAGCATTAAACTTCTCGATAATAACAGAGGCTTTCATACTATTTGGTACAACTTCAACCTCCATACCTGCATGAGTTAACTCATTTAAGATATTTCTCTTAATACCAAAGTCTAAAGCGATAATCTTTTTAGAGGTATTTGGTTTCTCATACTCAAACTTCTCTGCATTGTAACGTGCCTCTTTGTGAATGTATGGCTCTTTTGTACTTACCTGCTCTATGTAGTTTACCTCTTCAATTCTAGGGCTAGACTCAAGCACTTTTTTAAGCTCATCTGCTTCGTGAATCTCTGTAGAAGCAATCATCATCATAGAACCCTCACTTCGTAACATCTTGGTAATAAAACGGGTATCTATGTTGGTAATACCTAAAACACTATATCTTTTAAGAAGCTCATCTAAGCTCTCTTCACATCTAAAGTTAGAGGGTCGCTTTTGATAAGAACGAACAATTATTCCCTTACAGTACGCCCCCATACTCTCCATATCTTGTGCATTACACCCAACATTTCCAATCTCTGGAGTTGTAAAGGTTACAAACTGCCCTGCATAAGATGGGTCAGTGACAATCTCTTGATAACCTGTTAAAGAGGTATTAAAAACTACTTCTCCAACAGATGTACCCTCTGCACCAAAACTTTTTGCCTCTAGTAACAGACCATTTTCAAAATATAATGAGACCTTTTTCACTACAACATTCCTCTCTTCTTTAGCTCTTCTTCATAAAGACGGTCATAGAGTAACTCGTACTCAACTGAACCTGGGATATACTCTTTTTTCATCTTTTTAATCTTCTCATAGACAATATCATCCATCTTATCATAAGCATCTGCAAAGGCTTTAAAGGCTTTAAAGATTACATTTCTTACTTGGTTATCGTTGACCTCATATTCAATTAGATAGTTTTCATATAGTTCATCTAAAATAGTATGTGAGACCTCATTGTATCGGTCATCATAGTTCATAATAACCCCATACTCAGGAGCCAAACGTTTTTTAATCATAAAGAAGAGTTCACGCTCTTTTACTTGCTGAAGCTCAATCTCGTCATAGTTCTCCTCTATCATCTCATTGACTTTAGCATCAAGTCTCTTCTCGTTTTCAAGATTTTCGTCAATGACAGCTTTACACGCTTGAACAACAGCCTCTCTACCCTTTGGCATGGTAACAAATGGAGCATTAGCTAAGTCAATACCTATCTTATTTGCCACATAACCTGTCTGTTTTGCTTTTAGTCTCATCTATACTCCTTAACGAATAATCGTATCTTCTCTATCTGGACTTGTTGAGATAATGCCTATTTTAGTACCAATCATCTCCTCTAGTGCTTCAATATACTTTTTTGCTGTCTCTGGAAGGTCATCAAACTTACGACAGCCCTCTGTTTTATCCCACCCTTTAAAGGTTTTGTAAACAGCTGTCGCATCCTCTAAATCGTAAGGAACGTAGTCTATCTCCTCTCCATCAATCTCATACGCCACACAGACTTTGATTTCAGGAAAACCATCAAGTACATCAAGTTTCATAAGGGCTACTTGGTCAACCCCATTGACTCTTACTGCATGTCTCATAGCAACAGCATCAAACCAACCACATCTTCTAGGTCGCCCTGTGGTTGTTCCAAACTCATGCCCATTTTTACGTAATAACTCACCATCATCACCAAAATCTTCACTAGGGAAAGGTCCATTTCCAACACGAGTACAATAAGCCTTTGCAATACCTGTTACAACACCTAAATCTTTAGGATTAAGTCCAAGACCTGCACATGCTCCTGCACTAACTGTGGTAGAAGAGGTCACATAGGGGTAGGTTCCATGGTCGATGTCAAGCATGGTTCCTTGCGCTCCCTCTAAAAGTACCTTTTTGTCATTATCTAAGACTTTCCAAATTAGTTGCGTAGTATCGACAATATGTGGTGTTAACACTTTAGCATAACCATCTAATTCAGCTTTTAGCTCCTCTTTTACAGGAATAGGAACACCCATAACTTCAAAAATAGCTCGGTTAACTTCAAAAAAGTCAACTATCTTCGTTGCTAACTTTTCAGTGTCATGTAGCTCTCCCATTCTATGACCCACACGAGCAACTTTATCACCATAGGCAGGTCCAATCCCTTTACCTGTTGTACCAATGGCTTTGTCACCTTTCATTCGCTCACGAGCTTGGTCGATGAGTGCATGATAAGGAAGTAACATATGTGCTTTATCTGAGATAAAGAGTCTCTCTTCTAAGTTATCAAACTGAGACATCTCTTTAATAAAATCAACAGGAGAGAGAACCACACCATTCCCCACAATATTTTTAGCTTTAGGGTTTAAAATACCCGACGGAATCAAATGCAATGCGTACTTTTTATCACCAACTACAATGGTATGTCCAGCATTATGTCCACCTGCAAAACGACAAACATAGTCATGTGTCTGTGCCATATGGTCAACAATTTTACCTTTACCCTCATCACCCCATTGTAATCCTACAATTAAATCTGCTCTACTACTCATTGTACACTATCGCCTTTAGTTTTTTTTAATTCCGTTAAATTAGTCATTATAAAAATTGTGGAATTATATCTTAACTCTGTTTAGGTGTGGGTGAAATTTTATTTTTGAGGGACTACACTGTTTGCTATTAAAATTCAGACTCATGAGCTATCTCCTGCTCTAACAAATTTTGCTCTTTTGGTTTTATGGGGTCATCTCGTATAGGTAATGGTCTATTTTTTAGGAACTACAGCAGGTGGTGGTGGTAAAATACATATAGCAGAACATTCTGTCTTCATTTTTGACTTATTTAGTTGCTTAAAATAGACTATCTGACCATTTTTATCAACAATTATTTTATCTGTAAAATTTTGAGAGTCTATACAAAATTCATTATTTTTGTCATACTCTCTTGATATTACATATTTGATAATCATCTCATAACCTTGTGAAGTTTGACGATATTTGCTACTTTTAACAACAGGGCTATTTGCAGATTTCCATTTTTTGATATCTTTTATACCACTATATTTAGAGTTTATCCACCAAACAAGATAAGCTTCGGCTGGTCTATCTATCTCTCCTAAAGCATAAACAACATCTGAAATCTCATTCATTCTGTAAACCACATGATCTTTTTTAAGCATAAATGCTCTAGTTTTATCACCTTTTAAATCTGGTACTTTTCGTATATCTCCTTTACGACTAAAATCTGGAGATGCATCATGAAAGTATTTAACTAATTTTTTATCTATGGAGTTTAAAGGTTTTGAATAGATAGAGACAGGAATATATGCTGGTTTTTTATAGTTATCAATATCATTATAAGTTCTTATCTCCAATGCAATAACATCTTCTCTTAGATGATAATCATCACTTTTATATGAATTTATTTTTTTAAGATTATGCCATTTAGCCTCTTTTGCATATAAACTTATAGAAAACAGCTGACTTAAAATTAAAATACTATGTAGAACCTTTTTCATTTTTTTTCCTTATAATTTATTACAGAAACACTACATTTAAAAAAATATTATAAAAATAAACTATATATTTAAATATAGTATTAATATAATTATTTTATTAGTTAAATAAGATTAAAATAAGTGCAAAGAAGTTAATAGAGTGTATTAAAGAGGAGTACCTCTTTAATTACAACTCTCTTTTTTTATACTCTTAACATACAATCCATTTTGACAACTTTTACCAAGTTTTCCATTTGAAGATATGCAACTTTTTCCAGCTATAATCTGTTTATTTGAATCTAAATATATTGAATCTTCACCTATTGTGACACTATCAAAATCAATGCTTATATCTTCACTATTACCTTCATTTAAAGTAGGTTCAGCAGTTTGACCTGTTAAATATGTATTAATAGTCTCTTTATAACTACCATCACAATTAACTTTAAACTCAATAGTTTGATGAGCTGTAAATGCACCTGAACCTGTTATGCTTTCACTTGAAGTAAATGTATACCCTTTTAAATCATCTACACTTTTTACTGTTACAACACTACTAGAGCTAGGTTGTGGATTACTATGATGTTTTATAACAACACCATTTTTGTCATTTGGCATAAGGGTAAGTGGTAATCCTTTACCAAGTATTTTAAAATGATAATCATCTGTTAACATTAATTCAAAATGATGTTCATTATCTATTTTAGCATCTAGGAAATAAGCTCCTTTTATACCATCTTTTATAGTATATGTAGCCTCATCTACTTGCTGGTCTCCATCTCTTCCCTCTTTTACTCTAGTTACTTTATTACTTTCTTTAAATATATAGTATACTACTGTCCAGTTATCTCCATTGTTAAGTTTATTTTCAACCTTTAGAGTATACCCTGCTAAATGTTTAGCATCAACAGAATTTATTAAATTTTTCCCACCTGTTGAACCACCTGAACCTGAACTTTGATGATTTGCACTAAACTGCTCTCCTAAATGTTTTATGGCATCATCTTCACTTACTACATGCATATCTGAATCTATATCATACAGATACGCCTCCATATCTACGCCTTCCCAATCCGTAATATTTTTCTTTACTTTAGATGCTAGAGATGAATCTATTGTTATACCATTAGAGGCATTATGGTCTTTATCTAAAGATTGGAGAAATTGTGCTATTTTTTTTACTTTTGCATTGTTTATATCACCTCTAGCTACTCCTACTAAATCTTGTGGATATATTTTTCCATCGCTTGGAAGAGATGAGATAGTGCCTAGTTTTACATTTCCAATAGAGAAAGTTACAGGCAAACTCTTACAAATAAATGTACCCTCTTTATCTGTTGTACCATTTATATCACCGCAACTATAACTTGCCCCACTAACAGCAGAGTCTACCAAATGTCCTGTAGTGGTAGAGTCTCCACTACTACTATTTCCACAACCAATCAAAGATACTAATGTAACCGTTGCAATAGTGCTTAAAATAATCTTTTTACTCATCTCTTATCCTTTATATAAGTTTATTTAAAAATATTATTTCACAAAAATGTTACAAAAACGTTACATTTAAAAAAAAATTATTATTTTTATAAAAATAAAATAATTATTTAAGTAAATTACAAAAAAAATCTGTTGTAGCTTTTTTCTTAACCGAACTCAGATTATTATGATATTATTTCACAAAATAAACGAAGGGCTATTAGCATAGAAAATGATTAGTTTAACAATTCCCCAAAGTGGTAGAACCTTTGAAAACTTTATGTATAAAATCAAAGATAAAGTGGTAGAAAATGAGAATATTGACGATACTATTGCTATTATAAAAAAGGGCAAAAAGTCTAAAAGTCCTAAAATCTCTGAAGTTGTCTCATTTCTAAATCAA
>JALVEV010000008.1 GCA_027030605.1 Campylobacteraceae bacterium
CCTAGATACAAACTACTTCGTGAAAAATCGTTCTAAAGTTCTTTATGGAAACTATGAGTTAGGCAAAGAGTATCGTTTAAGTGACCATACAACCATCTCTCCCTATGTTGTTACAGGAGCTAGTTTAACGACTGATAATGTTCAAAAGAGAGCTTTGACCAATCTAGATGTTGGTATAGGGGTGGCGTTACGTAATCAATCAGGTGAAACACGTTATGAGGATGCCCTATATACCAATCAAATTAAGTTAGAGGCACGACAAAAGTATGCAGGTAATAGTAAAGATAAAAATACAATGCGTCTACAGTGGGAGTTTTTTTATTGATAAAAAAACTATCTATTTTACTACTCTTTGTTCTACTTCTTTTTAGTGCTTGTCAAAAGAGAAGAGAGGTTAAGTATCTATTCTATCAACCTCTTCTAAAAGATAAGATAGAGTGGGAAAGAGTATTTTTTACAATGCACTCTTTAGGCTTGAAGATATTGATTTTGCAGTGGAGTAGATATGATATGGTAGATTTTATAAAGAATAAAGTGTGGCTAGAGAAGATTTTAGAAGAGGCAAAAGTTCAAAATATTCAAGTAGTTGTTGGGCTTTATGGTGACAATAGATATTTTAAAAATATTGAGGATAAAAAACTAAACCTACCTATCTATTTTGATAAGCTCTATAAGATAAATATTCAACAAGCCCAAAAGATTTATAAGGTTGCCAAAAATTTTTCTAACTTTTCAGGTTGGTATTTTGTAGAAGAGGTTGATGACCTAAATTTTAAAGAGAAAAGAAGAGAGAAGGCACTAAAGGTATACTGGAAGAGACTCTCTTGTGAGATAGATAAAGTAGCAGATAGAGCTATCTACCTCTCTGCTTTTTATGGTCAAAATAGTTCTCCTCAAGAGTATGCAGAGATGCTTAATAGAGTTGTACCAAAAGGGGTACATCTTCTTTTACAGAGTGGCATTGGGGCAAAACTTGTAAATCTTAAAGAGAGTAAAAACTATATGCAGAAGTTTAAAATGAGTTATAAAGGTGAGTTTTCACCCATTGTTGAACTTTTTACTATTGGTAAAAAAGAGATAATAGCTATGGAGGCTACTCTCGTTCAAAAGCAGATTGAGTTTTTGAGAGATAACCAAATAGGTAATAGTATAGCACTCTTTTCACTACGTTATCTTTTTACAGATGAGTTACTTAGAGCATACAACTATCATAAGAGAAGTAAAAATTTTAGATAATCCTATAGATAACTATAGGATTATTTAAAAAATTTAAAAAGGGAAAAATATGATTTATAAGATATTTTTAACAATCTTTTTCTCACTTATCTCATTAAGCAGTTTTGCAATTGGAATTGTCTATGAAGATGGTGAGCAGGGTACAGAAAAATGGACTCTTTACGATGATACTCCAGCAGGAGCTACCGTAACAACACTCTTTGACCAGCAGAAGCAGAGTGGTGTAGTTGAGCTTCATACATCGGGGGTTGACAATGGTTTTATGTTGGGGTCATTTACTCTTGCATCATCATGGAATAATACCAATGACAATCTTCTCTCTTGGGAGATGAATTTCAATGAAGAGTTTATTGTTTATGTTTTGGTTCAAACCGATTTAGGCTATCGTTACCTCTACTATACACCAACAGATACTAGTTATGGAAAAGGAGATGGTTCAATATTTGTTCACTTTGGTTTAGGTAGTCAATCAAAAAATGGAACATGGCAGAGTTTTCAACGTAACCTTGCTCAAGATGTTCAAGCCTATGAACCTACCAATAGTTTAGTCTCTGTTTTAGCTTTTTTAGTACGTGGAAGTGGAAAACTTGACAATATAGTTATGTCAGGTGGAGCAGACGTAACACCTCCTACTATTACTCTACAGGGTGACCCTTTTGTGATTGTGTATCAAAATAGTAACTACATTGATGCAGGTGCAACGGCATATGATGATGTTGATGGAAATCTTACATCAAATATTGTAACTACGAGTAGTGTAGATGCATCACAACTTGGAACCTATACCGTTAAATATAATCTATCTGATAGTAGTAACAACCAAGCTGTTGAGGTAGTAAGAACCGTTAAAGTAGTATCGAACCCTACAAGTAGTAATGATGTACTTATTCTTTATGATGATTCATCTGCCTATGGAAGTATGGGGTTAAAAAATGCTATGTTTTTACAAAATCTATTGGGACATTTTGGTTCACTTCAAGTTACAGCTAAGCCAGTCTCCACTTATGTAGCGGGTGAGATGCAGAGTGTAAGAGCTGTTTTCTACTTAGGTACGGTTTATGATGCATTGAGCCAATATGGTAATGGTTCAGCAGAAGAAGAGGCTTATTATGCATTTTATAATGATGTTGTAACAACAGGTCGTAATGTTATTTGGATGAACTATAATCTTAATTTATTAGAGTCATATCAATCTACTCACAATCCTAATGGAATGAGTTTTGCTCAACAGTTTGGGTTCAAGTTTAAAGCTGTTACTCAAGGAGACTTTAACCGTGTAACCTATAAAAATACAGAGCTATATAAAGGTGTTATACCATTTGCTACCCCTGGGGTGAATGTCTCTCTTTGTAAAGATGAGGGTTCACATAGATATGCTTGTGAGTTAGAGACTAATGAGGTGAGCATTGTAGATACGACAAAAGTAGTTGTAGATGCTACTACCTACTCAACACTTAACCCCTCAACCCCTACAACTCCGTATGTTGTTCATGGAAATCACTTTTGGTTTGTAGGAGATGTGCCATTTAGTTATATGTCAGAAGAGGACAGATACTTAGCTTTTTCAGACCTGCTACACGATATGGTTGAGATACCTCATACCGAAGTGCATAAAGCAATTATGCGTCTTGAAGATGTAGACGCTCGAACAGAGTTAGCAGACTTAAATGCTATTGCTAACTATATGCAAGGTAAAGGCATACCATTTTCAGTAGCAACTATTCCTCAATATGAAGACCCTTTAGGTGTAGAGAATGGTGGTGTAGCAACTACAGAGTTACTCTCAAATTCGGTTATTGGTCAGCGACTAAAAGAGCTTTATGACCAAGGTGCTATCTATATTGTACAGCATGGAACAACTCATCAATTTTACAATAGCATCAGTGACCCTGTAGATGAGATTAAAAATCCATACAATGGTCTAAGTGGAGATGATTTTGAGTTTATGCGTGTAGTAGAGGTAGACCCAAATCAGCCCTACCTCTATCTTCATCCAACTATGAATGACTCTGCTCAATTAGCAAAAGATAGAATTTTGGCAGGAAAAGCAATTCTTGATAATCTCGGTGTAACAGCTTTCTGTTGGGAGGCTCCACACTATATGGCTGGACCAAACCACTACAGAGGTATAAAAGAGGTCTACCCTGTGCAGTATGCTAGAGTACTATACTACCCATTTGAAAATAGTAATGATATTAATAAAAAGTATAAATTTATAGGGCAGTTCTATCCATATATGATTCAAAAAGACCTCTATGGCTATAAGATTATTCCTGAAAATATTCACAATATTGAAGATGCTCCAAACACTGGTTATCGACCTCTTTTTCCTGCCGATACTATTCGCTTTGCACAAAAACTAAAAGTAGTGCGAGATGGGGTAGCGAGTTTCTTCTACCACCCTTATTTACAAGCTGGTTATCTACAGCAGATTGTAGAGGGATTAGAGGCAGAGGGGTATCAGTTTGTAGGTGCTCCTACACTATTGCAGTAGGTATAGATTATGAATATGCTAAAAGGTCTCTTTTTTGTAATACTATTTTGTCTATTGATAGCTCTTTTATGGAATATAAAAAGAGCTAATTTTACAAAAATAGAGCATAATCAAATAAAACTATATGGAGTTACTTTAGACTCCATAAAAGAGATAGAGCCAACCATTGAGGCATTAGACTCTCTCTCTAAAAGGGTAATGGTACGTGTAGTATTTGATGAAAATATTTCAGCTAAGAGCTACAAAGAGCCACTACAGAAACTAAAAAGAGTCTCCTTTGTTATGGGTGAGCTTTTTGACTCGGAGTATCTACCTCACTATAGTTTTAAAGCCTATAAAAAGCGTGTTAATGAGTATCTTGATGTTTTAGGAGATGTTGTTGATGTGTGGGAGATAGGCAATGAGGTAAATGGTGAGTGGACAGGAGAACCAAGCGATGTAGCTAAAAAAGTAGCCTACGCCTACAGTGCTGTAAAGAAGAGAGGCTACAAGAGTGCATTAACACTTTACTATAATGACTACACTTATAATGATGGTTGCTGGGCAAAACCTGAAGAGAAGATGCGACCATGGGCAAAAAAATATTTAGATAAAGAGCTAAAAGAGGGGGTAGAGTATCTCTTTGTAAGTTACTATGAGGAAGATTGTGACAACTATAGACCAACTAAGCTAGAGTGGGAGCGACTCTTTAAAGAGTTAGGCAAGATGTTCCCCAACTCCAAGCTTGGTTTTGGAGAAGTAGGAACAAGCAACCCTTCAAAAAAAGCAGAATATTTAAAACGATACTACACTCTTGATATTAACGCCTCTAGGTATGTTGGTGGCTACTTTTGGTGGTATGCAAAAGAGGATATGGTTCCAAAATCTAAACCTCTTTGGGGTATTTTAGATGAGGTTTTAAAAAGATAATATGGTATGCTTCCAACATGACAATAAAAGAGATTTTAACCCAAGCCACAAAAAAACTGCAACTAAGTTGCCAACGCCCAAGATTTGAAGCCGAACTACTCTTAGCCCACCATCTAAAAAAAGAGCGAACCTATCTACACGCTTTTGATAATAAAGAGGTAGAAGATATAGAAAGATTTGAAGCCTTAGTAGAGCGAAGAGCTAACCATGAGCCTTATGAGTATATTGTTGGGAGTGCTAGTTTTTATGATATTGAGCTAAAGGTAGAGCAGGGGGTACTTATACCTCGTCCTGAAACTGAGATACTTATTGATTTGGTAGCAGAGATTATTGAAAGAGAGAAGATAACCTCTATTGCTGAAATTGGTATAGGAAGTGGTGCTATTTCGGTAGTTTTAGCTAGAAAGTTCCCCAATTTAAAGATAATTGCTACCGATATTTGTGATACCCCTATTAAAGTTGCACAACAAAATATTAAAACTTTTGGTTTAGAGAAACAGATAGAGGTACGAAAGTCTAATCTTCTTGATGAGGTGAGTGAGTCTATTGAGCTTGTAGTAAGTAACCCCCCATACATCGCCCAAGATTTTATTTTAGAATCTAATGTAGTTGATTATGAACCAAAAGAGGCACTATTTGGTGGAGTGGTTGGAGATGAGCTTTTAAAAGAGATAGTCTTAGAGGTCAAAAAGAGAGGCGTTAGGTATCTTGCTTGTGAGATGGGGTATGACCAAAAAGAGCCGATGGAGCAGTTTTTTATAAGCTTAGGTATTAAAAATTATAGATTTTATAAAGATTTAGCAGGGTTTGATAGAGGGTTTGTTGTTGTGTTTTAAGGGGTTTAGAGATTATTTTAGGCTCAAAACAACTTACAAACTTTTTAGCTAAGTTTAGATTAAGCTAAAACCTATGGAGAGTCCGATATTTCGGACTTTAAAAAAGTGCTAAAAGAGCAAAAGTTTGAAAGTCTCCACTTTTCACTACAACTTGCAGAGACTTACAAACTTTTTTTGACAAGTAAAGCCCTAAATATAGGTACTTTAAGAAAAAACAAGCCAAGTTGGTGTATAGTTTTTCATAGACTTACAAACTTTTTCTCAAAAGAGGGTGTAAACACCAGTAGAAGTTCCATAAAATGGCACTGTTAAGTGGTTTAAAAGTACGAGATACTTTGGATGTTTCCCACAATATAAATTATGACCCGACTGTAGAGATACGATAGGGGAGTTATGTAGGGTGTTG
>JALVEV010000009.1 GCA_027030605.1 Campylobacteraceae bacterium
ACAACAGGATGAATAAACATCTCACCACCCTCTCCTAGATGCTCTGTGTTGGCAAAGGCACACACCTTTTGTAGACGCTCTTCTATGTTTTTGTATGATGGTGGCACATGGACTATCTCTTCAAAACCATCGGTAATGACTATCTCGTCGTTATCTCTAAAGACCCCTGCGACATTACCATTTATGCTATTGCCTTGTGTAGCAATTTTGTGGTACTCTAAAATTAAGTCTAGTGTTAACTCCTCATCTTTTGTTCGTTTTATCTCCTGCATAAGCAGATAGTTATTTAAAATCATCTCCTCATCTTTGTTCATCGGTTTTCTACCAGAACTAAGCATCGACTTAGCAACACGACGCGTGGTGGAAGCCCCTTCAAGCTGTGAACTGCTTATCGCCTCCTCCATAAGCAACGATGAAATCAGATAGTTTTTTTTGATGGAGTTGTGAGGAACAATCCCTTGTGAAGATAATGTCGCAATTTTATGAAGTTGAGCTTGTAAGATGTCAGGGATACAAAAAGCAAATGAATCTTCACCACCTTTATCTTCATAGTCAATAGGTTTCATCTTGGCTAAACGATTCCATTTAGTCGCCCACCAAGCTGTCTCTACATCATCACCTTTTTCAACTCGGTACTTAAACTTGTCCCAATAGAGATAACGTCCCTGATTATCAGTCTCTTTATATCTTAAAATATACTCAAACTTTTCAGGAGTCAAGTTTTGAGGAAGTTCTGAAAATTTAAATGGTGCTTTTTCTATAATGCTTTTTGCCATAATAACTCAAATTTTTATTTTTGCGTTATTATAACATAGTTATTGTTTTAAAATTTTTTCTTTTAATATAGATATAATAATAGTTATACTATCATTTTTAAAAAATAATAAAGAACAATAAAGAATAATGAAAATATTAAAAGAAGATATTCGAAGAACTTACAACATGGCATCTGGAAACAAATTAAAAAAAATAATCAGTTGCTATCGTTCACCTGGAGTACATGCTGTCACAAATATACGTTTTGGGCAATGGATTAAAAAACAAAATTTTTTAATCAAAATTTTTCTTAAACCACTTTACTATCTCCAATTTTATTTAATACGTACAAGATGGGGTATAGAGATACCTTGCGATACACAGATTGGTAAAGGGTTTTATATTGGACATTTTGGTGGAATTACTATCTCTAGTGCAGCTAAAATAGGTGAGAATGTAAATATCTCTCAACAAGTTGTCATAGGGGTATCTGGAGAGGGAGAAAAGAGAGGCTGTCCAACTATAGGTAATAATGTCTATATTGGACCAGGAGCTAAAATCTTTGGTAAAATATCTATAGGCAATAATGTAAAAATTGGTGCAAATGCTGTTGTCTACAAAAATGTTCCCGATAATGTTAATGTTGTCCTAGACCCAGGAATGAAAATCTTACCAAGAAAGATAAGAGTCTAAAAGATTGGTGAGTTCAAGCTTTTTTTGCCTAAAATCTTCAGTAATTACTCATTTACATACTCAAATACTAAAGTCCCTAATAACAAAAAATTAATTGTTCAAAAATATTTTAAATAGTTATATTAAAATATTATTATATAAATATTACTAAATTCTATTTTATTTTAAGTTGTCTATTAAAATATTTAACTACAATAATAAGTAAAAATTATAGGGGACAAAAATGGGAATTACTAAAATAACTTTAGTATGTAGTCTGCTGTTATGGACAGTACCACTAGTTGCAACAGTCCATGAAGATGCAGAAGATAAGACAACAACAGGTTGGGTTATCTATGGAGATACAGTAGATGCAAGTGTCATAAATGTAGAAGATAGTGAACGAGGTAGCCGAATTATTAAATTACAAGGAGAGAGGAAAAAGACACAGTTTAGGTTAGGTAGTCGAAGTGGAAGAGATGAAACTGTTCCTTGGAACAATAAGACAGAGAAAATAATTCAATGGTCAATGAAGTATAATGAAGCATTTAGAATCTATATTCCTATTTTAACCAAAAATGGAACTCGATTCTTAAGCTATACTAATCACTCTAAAGATATAAAAGGTGAAATTCGTGGGAAGAAAGTTCATTATGGTTTAGGTAAAGAGAGCATAGATGGAACATGGCATACCTTTACAAGAGATTTAGAAGCAGATTGGAATAGATTTAACCCTAACAATCCTTTTATTGCTGTTAATGGTTTTTTTATTAATGGTTCGGGTTCTCTTGATGATATTATAACGAAGAAAGATAAGGAGGATAATACACCTTTAGAAAATCTTATCTCTATGACAACAGAGAATAATATAAGTAAAAAAGTTAAAATTTTAGGTATTGGCTCTGGAGGTTCACACCATCTACTCTTTCATCATAGTGATGGGAAAACAGTCATAGAGGGAGGGGATATGGGAGCTTTAAGTATCTCACATGATGGGGGAAAGAGCTTTCAACCTTTAATATCTTATCTACATGCTAAAGATATAACCAAAAAAAATAGACATACACTTCCTATACTTCTCTCTATAGTTGAACATCCTACAAATCCAGATTGGCTTTTAGGTGTTGCTACTTATGGAATTATCTCTTTTAGTACAGATAGAGGAAAAACTTGGCACTCAAAAGATATTGGTTGCGATATGACAAATAGAATTATTATACGCAATGAGGGAGATAAAATCATTGCCTACTTCGCCTCAGGGTATAAGCTTGGATTAACAAAAATGAATTTTAAAAAACTTGGTGCATGGGTAGACATTACAGATATACCACACAACATCACAAGCTTTCGTCAAGGTAGAGAGTATGACTTTATTCTATACAATAAAGCTAACCTAACAGGATATAACAACGAATTCTATTATGGAGATATAGTTAGACTAGGTTCAGAAGAGGACAATAAACTTTTTGTTGCAGGAAAAGGTGGACTTTTTGTCTGTGAAGGAGACCCTAAAAAGGATGAGAGTTGGAGAAATATTACAAACTCTATTTTTAAATATCAAGGTGAATTCTTTCCTATTGACCATGCTGTAGCAATTGGAGACAAACTTTATGTTCTTGCCTATGGAGAAAATAACAATACAAACAATACCGCAGGAGTCTATGTCCATAGAAAAGGAGATATAACCAATGGAAAATATAATTTTACTAGAATCTATAAAGGACTAAATCTTAAAAGATTCAACTATTCAAAAAAGCATATGTTTGACAGAGCCTCGGGGAGTCTATTAAAGCACAAAGATACCTCTAATGAGAAAACCTATCTCTATCTCTTTATGCAAGATGTTGTCTATAGACTTGACATAGAAAATAGTAGTAAAACATTTGAAAGGGTTACAAAAAGTATAAAAATCAATGCAAAGAACTATTCAAATGGATTTATTTTGGGTCAAAGAAATACATCTCACTGGTCAAAAGGAGATAGAGGCTCCTATACCTCCTTTAATGAGAGTGAAGAGTTTGGAACAATGACTTTTGGAACCTCCTACTTTCCTTCATTTCTTGGACTTAATAAAGTCTACTCCTATAAGGGTAATATCTATATCTCCAATACCATAGAGATTAAAGTCTCTAAAGATAATGGGAAGACTTTTGATTCATATATTAGCGATGTAAAAAATAGTGGTTCTCTCTATGATGGAAAGATAAAAGGGTATTATGGATATATAGGACTCTACGAAGATGGATACCATGATAACCACCATACAACTCCAATTACTCCTACCGATAATGCTCTCTCTTTTTGGTGGTCTAGTGTTAAAAATAGAGGTATGGACAATATGGTCTCTACCGATGTAGCAATAAACCCTAATAATCCTAAAGAGATTATGCAATCGTACATGGATTCAGCTGCTTTCTTCTCTATTGATTCAGGTAACAGTTGGCACTATACAGCTGGACTAAAAGGAGTACTGGGTGATGTCTTTTGGACTATGTGGATAAAAGATGCTTTTTATGCACAAGATAGTGTGGGTATCTATAGATTTAACAAAAGTGAATTGGAGTTTGAAAAACTTGCTGACCTTGATATCTACAATATGTCAATAGATGAAGCTGTAAGAGTTAGAAGATATTACGACAAAAAGAGTGATACACTTGTATTAGCTGGATATCAAAAAAGAAAATTGTATAAAAATCGTAATATATGGGTTATCGACAATACCATATGGGTTATCAAACACTTTACAGATGATAGCTTACGTAAAGCAACAAAGATAATAGATAGTAGAGACCACAAAGAGGGTATTCGATTTGATAGCACACTAGGCATAAGCCGTTCATTTAAAGATGTCTATTGTGATGGTTCCTATGTTTATGCTATCAATTCAGAGTTAGGTATTATTAAAATGCCATTAAAGGATCTTCCTACAAACTATAATAATTCTGCATTTGGACTAGATAAAGATGAGTATGTATTTAGTGGTCTGTTTGATAAAAATGGAAGTGCGATATTGGTTACTGCCAATGTTGAAAAAGATTATGCAGTAGACTACTCTAAACTTATCTACAATAACAAACCATTTACATTAAAACAAGTAAACCTTGGAACTAAAACAGAAAAAATAATTATACCAAGAGGTGAGGGATTAACCATAGATGGTAAAAGTGGTGTCATGAAAGATAAGGGAATGTTGACTCTACTAGGAGTTGACCCAAAAAATAAAAATAGAATTTTAGCCTCTATAGCTAGTACACGAACAACTATAGAGTCTAAAGATGGAGGTTATACATGGAGTGAGTTTCTTCCTCAAATTAGTGGAAATGCTCATAGACACCAAGCAGGAAATGCTATATTTTCACCCAATAGTAGTCCATACGATGTAACTATTTTAGGTAGTGGGAGTACTTATGGTGTTTTAAAATAATAACTCAATTTTTTTGAGTTATTACTCACTTTTCACAAAATCTTTTAGAGAGAGTTCACTAACATCTCTTTTTCCCATCACAGCCAAAAGTGAGCGTACTCCATGTAGAAGTTCATGGTGATACCGTGCAATATTTTTAGACTTTTGCAGTACTAAAAATCGACTTCGTTTTGCTTCGTCCATTGTCGCTAGACCTACAGGGCAGTTTCTACCACCTGCACCTGAACACTCTCTTGCACGTATACACCCTGCTGAAATCATAAACCCTCTTGCAATGTTTATGAAGTCTGCACCATAACAGAAGAGTTCAATAACATCATCAGGGGTTAGCACCTTTTCAGCCACTATGATTTTAATATCATCTCTTAATCCATACTCCTCTAACACCTCAACCACAACTCTAAGTGCCATACGAATAGGCAGACCTATTTTAGTCATCATCTCCAATGGAGCTGTAGCTGAACCACCATCTCCACCATCTATCGTTATAAAGTCTGCAATAGTTTTTCCCTGCTCTTTTCGCTCTTTGAGAGCCTTTGCATAGAGTTCAAAGTTCTCTCTGTCTGAGATGACTATCTTAAATCCAACAGGCTTACCTGAAAGCTCTTGTAGTTCTGAGACAAACTCAAATAGACTCTCCATATCGGTAGCATAAGGGAAACGATTTGGACTAAATAGGTCTTGGTGAGCAGGAATACCACGATAGTAGGCTATGTCATAACTCACTTTAGAAGCTAGTAGTTTTCCACCTGTCTGTTTAGCCCCTTGTGCAAGTTTTATCTCTGTCATTTTGGCAAATCGCATCACCTTTTGGTAGCGTAGTGGGTCAAACTCTCCTTTGCTATCTCGAACACCATAGAGTCCTGAACCCATTTGAAAAATAATATCAGGCAGTGTTGGAGGAACTGTAGTCGGGAAATAGTTTATATCTGCATTCCAATCTATTCTAAAGTAGAGTAGTCGCTTATTATCAAATATAAAAGAGCCTCTATCTTTTTGACGAACTACCATTCTTCGATAGACTCGT
>JALVEV010000010.1 GCA_027030605.1 Campylobacteraceae bacterium
ATTGGCAAAGATGATTTTACCTAAAATTTTAAATAAATCTGTCTCTGAACTCTCTTAACTCACTTTTTACTGCAACTTCTAGCTAGTTGCAGATACTTCATAATCTAAAATTTATTCAAATATACAAGTAGAATTATTATAATATTCTTCAAAAGGATAATCATGACATTTTTAAACTGTGGAGATACCCCTTTAGGAATCTACCCTTTAGTAGATAGAGCAGAGAAACTAAAAACACTTTACGAATTAGGTATTACTACTGCCCAACTAAGAGTCAAAGATTTAAAAGAAAATGCTTTAGAAGATGAGATAATTGAGGCTATTAAACTCTCAGAACACTATAACGCTAGACTTTTTATTAATGACTATTGGGAACTTGCTATAAAACATAAAGCCTATGGTATTCATTTAGGACAAGAAGATTTAGAAACAGCCAATTTAGAAGCAATACATAAAGCAGGAATACGCTTAGGTGTTAGTACTCATACTACTAAAGAGATAGAGATGGCATTAGAGATTGAGCCAAGTTATCTTGCTATTGGTCCTATTTTTAAGACCACTTCAAAAAAGGTAGAGTATGAAACAGTAGGAGTTAAAGAACTCTCAAAATGGTCAAAAAATGTACACTATCCTATTGTTGCCATTGGAGGGATTAATCTTTCCAATATTGAAGAGATTATTGCTATTGAAAATGTGGATGGAATCGCTATGATTTCGGAGTTTTTAGATGAAAACGTAATATCACCAAAAAAAACAAAAAGTCTGCTTAAACTCTTTTATAAAAAAAATATTGTTACTTTATAGCTCATTAAAGTGTTACTAAAGGTTACCAATGTATAATTGGGTTACACTTTAAAAAAGGAAATAGAATTGGGTGACATTACGCTTATACTTTTAGGTGCAGGTTCAGCTTCTCGCTTTGCTCTGCCTCCTAAAAAGCAATGGTTGTGGACGGGAGAGAAACCACTTTGGCTCAAAGTTGCTGACGATTTTCAAGAAATTTATGAGTTTAAAGAGACCATTATAGTGTCATCTAAGGATGATATGAACTGCATGTCAAACTTTACAGAGTATAGATTAGTAGAGGGGGGAGCTAGTCGTCAAGCCTCTCTTTCTAATGCACTCGTACAAGTACAAACACCTTTTGTTTTGGTTTCTGATATTGCTCGTTGCTGTCTTGACAGAGAGATGATAGAGCGAGTAATCTTAGCAAAAAAGAACAGAAGTTGTGTAGTTCCTACACTTAAAGTTGTAGATACACTCTATTTAGAGGGGTCACCTATTGACCGTGAGCAGACAAAAATTATTCAAACCCCACAACTCTCTTGTACTCCAACACTAAAGAGTGCATTAGATTCAGAAATAGAGTTTACAGATGACTCTTCAGCTGTAGCCTCTATGGGTGGTGAGATTATTTTTGTAGAGGGTTCTCTAAAAGCCCATAAGCTCACAACAGTAGAAGACCTCTCTAAAATGAGTTGTTTAACAAAACCTTCAGGACGTGCCTTAACAGGCTTTGGTATCGACATACACCCTTTTGAAGATGGCAAAGAGATGCTACTTTGTGGTGTTAAGATAGATTCACCTTTTGGATTTAAAGCCCATAGTGATGGAGATGTTGCTATTCATGCACTTATTGATGCACTACTTGGAGCTGCTGGTCTTGGGGATATTGGTGAATTTTATCCTGATACTTCGAGCGTCTATAAGGGGGCTGATTCAAGAGAGTTATTGCTTGATACAGTAAATAGATTAAAAGATTTAGGGTATGTAATAGGTAATGTAGATTTAGCTATTATTGCACAGACACCTAGACTTTTAGCCTATAAAAAAGAGATGCGATTTAAACTTGCTGAACTACTTAATCTTACTCCTAATTTAGTCAATATAAAAGCAACAACGGCTGAGAAATTAGGGTGGATTGGACGAAAAGAGGGCGTAGCTGTTGAAGCAGTTGCCACACTATACTATTATGATTGGACAGAACAATGAAAATTACCATAATTGAAAATGAACTTTATTTGGCACAGAGTATCTCGGCTAAGCTGGGACAAGCTGGGTATGAGACAGAAGTCTACTCCTCGGTCAAAGAGGCAATGGCAACAAGTACAGGAGATGCTTATCTTCTCTCTACTAACCTTCCTGGTCAAAATTTTAACTCTTTAATTACTAAATACAAAGAGAAGATTATTATTCTTATGGTTTCATATATCAACAATGATACGGTTGCTGCCCCACTAAAGCTTGGTGCTAATGATTATATTGTTAAACCTTTTATTATTGAAGAGTTACAGAGAAAGATTGAGCATTATAAAGAGTATCAGACATTGAAGAAGTATAAAAACCTCTATAAAGAGTATCATGAGTACCTACTTCAAGATATTAATATTGAAAATGATATTGAAAAAATCTCTTCTCCTTTAGTTGTTTTAACAAACTACATTAAAATGGTTGATAAGTTAGCCTTTACCTATGCAAAAAATAAAGATAGGGTTTTGGTCTTTGTTCCTTTAAGTTCAAAAGATTGGAAAAGTAAAATAGAAAAAGCAAATAAGAAACACTTACTTTATATTTCTGACCTACAGACACTGAAAAAGGGTGAACGTGAACAACTTTTTGATATACTTGAGGGGCGTGACTTTATTATCTCAACTACTTCTGATATTGAAACACCATATAAGCAAATTGAGATTAATACAGACAACAAACTCTATGACCAAAATGAAATTTTAACCATTGATGATTATGTTAAGTTTATCGTCAATAATTTTCAATATCAATACCCCGATACCGAGCTTTCTAAAAAATTAGGTATTTCGAGAAAAAGTTTATGGGAGAAAAGGAAAAAATATGGCATCTTCAAAAAGAAATAATCAGTTACATATTGATGCTGAAGCACTATCTACAATGGCATTGGTGCAAGAGGGACTTATTAGCCCTGTTGAGACATTAATGAGTGAAAAAGAGGCAATTGAAGTACGAAAAACAAAGATGTATAAAGGGGTGGCATTTCCTTTTCCTTTTCTTTTAACCCCTGGTGGTGAAAAAAATGAAGCTTGTCTAAAATCGGTAAAAAAAGGGGATGTTGTTGAACTTTTTAATGAGGGTAAACAGGTTGGAGAGTTAACCGTTGAAGAGACTTTTCATATTGACCCGATTGAACGCTTGAAGTGTATCTATGGAACAGCTGATGAGTCGCACCCTGGTGTTAAAAGTACTATGAAAAGATTAGGACATATTGCAGTTACAGGAGAGTATAGTGTTAACTATCCACTTATTACAGCTTCAAAAAAAAGGGTTCAAGAGAAAATCAAAGAGGTAAATGCTAAAAATGTATCAGCACTTATGTTAGCAGCAAACCCTCTTAACCGAGCTCATGAGCGTATGATACGACAGACACTTGACCAATCTGACTTAGTTGTTCTCTTTTTGTTAAAACCTTTTAATAAAGATGGTCTACGTTATGATGTACGTCATGATGCAATTTTAACCTTTATTGAGAACTTTTTACCAAACAATAAAGTTCTTATTGTTCCACTCGAGAACTCCTATATCTTTGCAGGGTATAATGAGCTTATCTTAGATGCATTGGTAGCAAAAAACTATGGTTGTAACCGTTTGGTTATTGGAAAAAATCATGCAGGTTTAGGACTCTTTTATGATAACAATACAGTAAACTCTATCTTTGATGCAACGAAAGATATAGATATAGAGGTGAGTACATTTGAGGAGTATGTCTACTGTGATAAGTGTCGAACTTTAGTGAGTACAACAACCTGTCCACATGGACAGCACCATCATGTTCACTACCACTCAAAATCTATTTTAAAGCTTATTGAAGCTGGAATGATGCCACCATCAGTCTTGGTAAGAAGAGAAGTTTCAGCAAGTATTTTAAGTACTTTGTTTCCTGATAGATTTGAGAATTTACAAGAGATTTATGATGCACTTATGCCCAATGATGGACTTATGGAAGAGCATACCGAAGAGGATTTCTATATTAAACTAATGGGACTCTACCAAACAACCTCATTAACTTAAAAAGAGAGTAATATGACTTTAAATCGACTTTTTATCACCTTTGGAGCAACTGGTCTTGCTCCAAAAGCCCCTGGAACAGTGGGGTCATTTGCAGCCCTTGTTGTGGGGTTACTTCTTTTGCAACTACTCCCTATGCAGACATTTTTTATGTTGACACTTGTTATCACTATTATTGCTATTTTTGAGATTAATAAATATGAGAAACTTACCAATTCACATGATGATAAAAGCATTGTCATAGATGAAGTTTCAGGTATGTGGATAACTCTAATGTTTGCCCTTCCTATAGTAGAAAGCATGAGCTTTTCTTATGCTTATGAAATTGCTATTGTTGTCTCATTTGGAGCATTTAGACTCTTTGATATTTGGAAACCCTCTCTTATTGGGCTAATTGACCGAAAAGTCAAAGGTGGTTTAGGTGTTATGGGTGATGATGTGTTAGCAGGTATTGCAGGTGGGATGCTAACAGTTCTATTGCTTCGTGGGTTAGATATGATTTTTTAACTATGAATAGAGACGCTTTAATTTACTAAAAAATGTATCTTTTTTAACCAATGTTCCTTCTATAATATTATCTACTTCTATATGAGGAAAAAGAATTTTTTGTAACTCTAAACCATAATAACTATTAAGTAGTATCTCATTAATAGGTCGTTTAATCTCATATTTTTTACTAATATCTTCATCTGTATATTTTAAAATGGTTACTGAAGTAAAACCCTCTAATTCAAGTTTAGAAGTTAACATGTTTTCAAAACAGAAGAGATGTGAAAATCTTATATTTTTTATCTTTTTATAATTTCTTGTAATTATAATATTCTCTGCTGAAATATTAAAGCTTGATAAATAATACTCTAAGAGCTTTAAGCTATTTTTATTCTCTTCTTGTGTAAGAATAGCTATTTTGATAGGATGTTTAGGGTAAAAAACAATATTATTATCTTTAATATTTTCTACAGGTAACTCTACCATAAAAGAGTGTGCATCTCGACCAATAGTCGTTAACTTTAATTTACCTCCTAATAGGTTTGCTAAGTTACTACTGATGCTAAGTCCTAAACCCGTTTCGCTTGTGACAACACTATGATTAAACTTAGCTGTAGAGAAAAATCTACTCTTCTCTTGTTCTTTAATACCTTTTATATCAATTACTAAGTTATTTATTACTCTTGAAAAATGTACATAAATTTCTACAACTCCATTTTGTGAAACGAGTCCAGATATATTATTCATAAGATGAATAATAATACTCTTAATTCTATGAATATCAGCCTTTATGAGTAGGGGAATCTGAGGTTCAATAAAGATATTAAAAGTAATGCTTCTACTAGATAAAATTGGTATATATAGATGTGCAACATGTGCTATTGAATGTGCAGGGTTAAACTCTTCTCTATTAATTATGAGTTTTTCTTGAACACATAATTCATTAACTAAGCTACTAATCAATCCTGTTTTATTTAGCTTCTCATTAATAAAATGAAGTTGTTCTTTATTATGTAATGAGTTATGAATAATTTCTAAAAAGAGATAAATCATATGCTCTTCATTAGCGAAGTATGTTATCTCTTTTGTTAAAAAGTCAAAAATGATTTGGGTATCACTCTTTTTAGATGACTCTAGACAAGAAGCCTCTTCAACCACCTCTGCTTCATAAATTTTACTATTAGAGTTAATACTCCTTAAGAGTTCATCTTTTTCTAATAGCTCTTTTTCTAATAGCTCTATTTTATTGTGTTCTTCTTTAAGTTGTTTTTCTAATTCTTTTATCTTCTCTCTTTCATTTAATAGTAGTTTTTCTAGTTCAGACTTTTTGATTCTACTTATATTATCAGTGGATTTAACGACCTTTTGTTTTAGACTTTTTAAAGAGGATACAGTCTCTTTTTTATTAGAAAGAGCAACTTTTTTTTTAGCGACTTTAGGAGTATGGTTCATATTAAAAAGTTTTAAAGCAAGGCTATTTAAAAGTGATAGAGAGCGAAGGTCATAACGCTGAAATATTTCATTATGTGAGAAGCTATTGTATGCAGTAAATATTCCAACAACATTTTGAGTTTTATCTAAAATAGGAGTGATAAGAATAGATTTAATTTTTATATTTAAGGGATTATCGAGGATTTCATTAAAATCTCGATGTGAAGCAACATGATTATCAAAAAAACCCTGTTTTTTTAATAAAACTTGTTTCATAAGGCTATCATTAACTTTTAAAATAGAGAGCTGCTTTTGGTTTAAAATTTTGAGCGTATTACTCTCTTGATTATACTGCCATAAAAGGGTAAATTCAGCACTACATATCTCTTTAATAGATTGTTCTATAGCACTTAATAGGGATTCGCTATCCTCTTTTCCTGAAAAGTTTTTTGATATGATTGTTTTACACTGCTCTTTACTTTTAGACATTACTTTTTGCTCCTAAAAATTTATCTATATTTAATTTTATCATATCTACTATTAATATAGTATAATAATAAATAATTTAAAAAAACTATTTTTTTATATTATGTAAATAATATTTTTGTTATAATTATAATAGTAACAAAATTAAAACCAAAAGGATAACTTATGGGAAGACCAATACCAACAGATAATGAAATTTTACTCAAGCCTATTGATATTGTTGTATCTAAGTCTGATGAAGAGGGGAATATAGAGTACTGTAATCCTATTTTTATTAAACTATCAGGATATAATAAAAAAGAGTTGCTCTTCTCTCCTCATTCTATTTTAAGACACCCTGATATGCCTAGAGTCATTTTTAAGTTTTTGTGGGATGAGCTAAAAAAAGGAAATGAGGTGACTGCATTTGTAAAAAATATGACAAAAGATGGTTCCTTTTATTGGGTTATTGCCTATGTTCGCCCTGCATTTAATCCTGATGGAAGCCTAAGAAACTATGTCTCAACTAGAAAACTTATGAGTGAACATGCAAGAGATGTTATAGAACCTCTCTATGAAAAACTCTTAGAGATTGAAAAGAGTGATGGAGTAGAAGCCTCTGAAAAAACTTTAATGGAGATGCTTGATGGAAGAGCTTTTAATGATGTTATGACTGAAATTCAAAATAGTTAATTAATAAAAAATATAAGGAAAAATTATGATAGACTTTACTGATGCAATGAAAAAACTTAAGGGGGTAAAAGGTTACCTAGGTTCAGCTATTCTTAATAGTGAGGGAGAGACTCTCTACTTGGATGATGAAGGAACCAACAGTGACATTGTCTATGCAGCAAGTGTCTTCAATGATGCGTTTGCTGAAATGACAGAATCTTCACTAGATATAGGTTTTTCTCCTGCTAACATGTTGGAGACAAGAACAACTGATGGTCATGTCTTTTTAATGAAAAGTATTGAGGGGGAAAGCTCTGATAATCAAATTATATTTTTCAGTATTTTCCAATCAACAGGAAATATTCCTTTAGCTAAAATGGTTATTGACCGTTCCGCAACTAAAGTTCTTCAAATTATTGAAGATATTTAAGACAAGGCTCAAAGTGAGCCTTATCTATAGACGATTACCACCCCATCAACCCCAGCTTTAGCCATCTCCTCAATTTCATCTTGTTTAATATATGCCAAGACTTGTGTATCGAAAAGATAGTGTTGAGCAATAGGCATAATCTCTTTAGCTAATTTTTTTTCGCATAAAATGTAGGTTGCCTCTAACAAGTTTGCAAAAATTGCCTCCTCTATGCTCTCTACTCCTATAGCATAACGTAACCCATTCATTTTACAATGCTTTGCAAGTGCTAAGGAAGCTGAGAGTCCACCCTCTATCTTTAAGAGAGCATTGTTAGGAGTTTTCTTTATATCATTAGCCTTATTGATGGCATAAAAGCGTTCACTCTCTATCCAGTCATGTCCAAAAATTTTCATAAACTACTTCTCCTTCTCTAAACATTCAGTAGAACAGTAGGTTCTCTTTTTGTAGATTAATGCATCCTCTTCTGTAACATAAGTTCCACAGACTACACAAGAGGAGGTTGCCTCTATCTTTCCAAAATCATCATGCTCCTCTTTTAACTCTTTTTCCTCTGTATCTAAAAATGGAACTTTTCCCCCAAAAAAACGGTAGAGTGCCACACCTGCAATTGCGAAAATAAGTAGTTTAAACCACATCTTAACCCTTTATATATAGATAGTTTCGTCGATTTTTTTCGATTATATCATAATCTAAATCTTCTGTTACTAACTCTAATTCAGAGAAGAGATGTTCTCCTTTATAAAAGAGAAATTGTGTCATTTTATCTTGAAGATGTTTAGTTAACTTCAACAACATTTTAGTATCGGTCACAGCTCGTGAACTAATAAGCCCAAAAGGCTCACTTCTATACTGCTCAACTCTTTTTTTAACCACCTCAACATTTAAAAGTTCTAGCTCAATTGCCACATATTTTAAAAAAGAGGCACGTTTGAGTCGTGGTTCACAAAGAACTACTCTTACATCAGGGTAGGCAATAGCCAAAATCATTCCAGGAAAACCTGCTCCTGTACCAACATCTAAAATAGAGCTTGGCTTTTTTATAAATGTAGTAGGATACAAAGAGTCTTCAATATTTTTTTCAACATCAGTAGGAGTCTTTGCACCTGTTAGGTTATGAATTTTATTCCACTCTAAGAGAAGTTTGGTAAATTGGTTTAGTCTTTTTTCCATTTATAGTAGATGTCCCATCTGCTTTTTTTTAACCTGTAAATACTCTTCATTGTAAGGGTTAGCATCTACAACAATAGGAATTCTTTTTGTAATCTCTACATTTTTTAATGAGTCTATTTTAGTAGGATTGTTAGTTAAAAGTTGAATCTTGTTAATTCCAAAATACTCTAAAATATACTCAACCATCTCATAACTACGCTCATCGGCACGAAAACCCAACTGATGATTGGCTTCGATGGTATCAAGACCTTTATCTTGCAGAGCATAGGCATTTACCTTACCTAAAAGCCCTATATTTCTTCCCTCTTGGCGTAGATAGATTATCATACCACTCTCTTTAGCTATTAAGTTTTGTGCAAAGGCTAGTTGCTCTCCACAATCACACTTTTTAGAACATAAAGCATCGCCTGTTAGACACTCTGAGTGAACACGAACAATAGGGTTTTCACCCAATTCATCGGTAAAGATAACCAAATGCTCTTTTTCTGCCTCTTTAAAGGCTTGAATATTAAATGTACCATAACATGTAGGAAGTTTTGCAACTTTTGAAATATCAATCTGTCTCATGGTCAAAATTATATCAGTTTATGATAAAATTCAACGAATTTAATTTAAGGTAATAAGATGTTTACACGATTTAGAAGAAAAAGAATCAACCCTGTACTACGCAACCTTCTACAAGAGACACATTTAACAGTCAATGACTTTATCTATCCACTCTTTATACGAAGTGGAGAGGGAGTTAAAAATGAAGTTGACTCTATGCCAGGTGTTTTTCAGATGAGCATCGATGAGGCTATTAAAGAGTGTGAAACTCTTAAATCTTTAGGAATCTACTCTATTCTTCTCTTTGGTATTCCAGATATAAAAGACTCAGTTGGAAGTGATGCAATGTGTGAACATGGGATTATTGCTTCATCTATTCGTGCCATAAAAGAGGCTCACCCAGATATGTTTGTAGTTACTGACCTCTGTTTTTGTGAATATACCGACCATGGACACTGTGGAGTGCTTGACCCTGTTTTAGAGACAGTTGACAATGACATTACTCTTGGAAACCTTGCAAAACAAGCATTGGTTCATGCAAAAGCAGGGGCAGATATGATTGCACCTAGTGGAATGATGGATGGAATGATAACAGCTATTAGAGAGGGGCTTGATAGTGGTGGATTTAGTCATATACCTATTATGTCTTACTCTACAAAATTCTCCTCTGCATACTATGGACCCTTTAGAGATGTAGCAGAGTCTTCTCCTAGCTTTGGTGACAGAAGAAGCTATCAGATGAACCCAGCAAACAGAAGAGAGGCTATCTTAGAGAGCTTGGCAGATGAGACTGAGGGAGCAGATATTTTAATGGTTAAACCTGCTCTTGCTTATCTTGATATTGTACGTGACATTAAAGAGAACTCTTCTCTTCCTCTTGCTATATACAATGTAAGTGGAGAGTACAGCATGTTAAAAATGGCAGCAAAAGCTGGAGTCATTGACTATGAAAAAGTGATGATGGAGACAATGATTGGATTTAAACGTGCTGGGGCAGATATTATTATTAGCTACCATGCTAAAGAGGTAGCAGAACTTCTTAACAAATAAAACCTTTTTGGGTTTTATTTATTTTTTTTTTCTCTCTCTATCTCTTTCGAGAGGTCTGCTAAATCTTCTAAATATTTAGCTTCAGGGCTATTTGGAACAGGAACTTTTAAGCTCTCTTCTTCTGTTAAGCTCTCTTCTTTTTTTAAAGTTATAGATTTTTCCTTCTCTACTCTAGATTTATCTCTCTCTTCTGCTTGAGCAATTGCAATTTTCATATCATTCGCAATTTTATCAATATCAGACTCATTTATAGTAGATATATTTGTAGGTTGCACATCTTTAACTTGTTCATTTACAGGAGGAGTTATCGTTTGTGGTGTTACTTTTTCAGGAATTACCTCTTTTGAGACTACTTCTTTAGGAAGAGCTTTTTGAGGTTCATTAGGAACTTCTACTTGCTTTTTTTCTGCTTTCTCAGCTTCTAAAGGTTTTTGAACTTCTTCTGCTTCATCTGTATCTTCCTCTATTACTTTTAAGTCATCATCTGATATTTGAATTGAAGAGGGAAGGTCTGAATCAGTTAGTTCTGAACTGTTTTTATTGGTAAAATAGTTATATCCATAGATTGATAAGGCAACAATAACGGCTAATAATAGTAAAATAGTTAAAATTTTTAATACTGTACCTAAAGCAGACTCTTTCTCTTCGGTAACATTATTTAGTATTTGAGATTTATAGGATTCACAAAAATCTATCTCATCTTCTGTTTTATTATCGAACAAACTGTTCCTTTTTTGCTTAAATTTTTAAATATTATAGAATTATTTTAACATAAATTTTACTAAGTTCTCTTTTAATTCACATTTTTTCAATTTTACTATAGCGTCTCACTCATTTATTGGCTATAATAAGATTAAAATTTAATATATCTTTGTCTAATAGGATTAGAAAATAACATCTACTAACTTTTATATTATTTTCTATTATTCTTAGCAAAGAGATATAAAAAAGGAGAAAATATTATGGAACCAATCTACTGGTGGCTTATTGCCATCTTTTCGATTATTGCTATTTTAGTTGTTCTCTACTACACTGTAGGTTTTGATACATTTATGCCTGTTGTAGTAGTAGATTCTCAAGAAGCATGGGTAATAGACAACCGTTTAGGTGCCGATAGAGTTATCTATGAAGGACTTAATCATGTTATGCCATGGAGAGATGTTGTCGTTAGAAAGGTAAGCCTCAAAGAGTTAACTATTGACCCACCAGAGCAAGAGATTATTACTCAAGACAATATTAATATTGTTGTTGATATGATTGCTTCGGTTAAGATAGTTGATGCAGTTAAAGCTGTTATGGAAGTTGAAGATTTTGAAGCTTCTGTTAAAAGTTTGGTGATGAGTAGTACCTTAAGTAAACTAGGTCAGATGAATTTTTCAGATATTCAAAAACAACAAGACCAAATTGCTAAAGATATTAAAGAGCATATGAAAGAGGATTGTGCAAGATGGGGACTAGAAGTAGTTCTTGTTAAGTTTGAAAATATTACTCCTCCACCATCTATCAAACAGGCAATGGAGAAAGAGATTGTTGCAGAGAAAGAGAAGAGAGCCTCTATTCTTAAAGCTGAAGGGGAGCATAAAGTTCATGAACTTCATGCCGATAGTGAAAAGGTTCTTATTGAGAAAAGAGCTGAAGCAACACAAAAAGTTATTAAAGAGTTAAAAGAGCTAATGCCAACACTTTCAGATGAAAAAATTATGCACTTTTTAACCTCTACGGCTTATATTGATTCGATGAAGCAGTTATCTACTTCAAGTAATTCAAAATTTGTACTTTACCCATCAGATGTTCAACAACCAATGGATAAAGTAATGAATGCAGAGTACCTATCACGTCATGCTACTTCTGCCGATAAATAAAAATAAATCAACACAAAAAGGAAATAAAATGTTTCTCATTACAGGAATGTCAACTTTCACATGGATTCTTCTAGCTTATATTATTATGAGTATAGGTCATGCTCACAATATTGGACCACTACAAGATCTTACACTCAATACAACAGTACTTGTTCACCATATTAGTCCAGAGAGAGACTTTGTATTAAGAGTGAGAGAACTCTTTTTAATTGTAGGTTCTCTTGCACTGTTTATTGAAATTGCAAAAGCTGCAACAGCTAACAGTTTTGGTGCATCTGAAACACTTTTAAGTTTTATGGTAGCAATTATTTTTGTTGTTCTATTCTTTATGGTTGATTGGGCTCAAAACTCAACATTTTTAATTTTGGGAATGATGTCGCTTATTGATGCTACTGGTGGATTTATTATTGAACTTAATGCTGCACGGCGAGACATTAATATTAAGTAGTAGATGATACTTCCTTCAAATTATGAGTACATCGTCATTGGCGATGTACATGGTTGTATAGATGAGTTAAAAACGCTTCTTGCGAAACAGGGGTTTAGAACTAACCAAGAGAACCTACTTCAAATTACTTCTGAAAATCAAAACAAATCAATTATTCTTCTAGGAGACTTTGTAGATAAAGCCTCAGATGAAAAATTGAGAGAAACCATTGAGTTTATTTACAATAACTATAAACACCTCAATCAAGAGAGGCAACGTTTCTATTTAGTAAGAGGAAATCATGAGAATATGGTTTACCGATATATTACCAATGATGCTACTATTATTGTTACCCCTAAAACAATAGCCAATAAGGAGAAATACTACAATAGTGTAGCTCTACTAGAGAAAGAGCCTAGGCTTAAAGAACTTTTTTTAGAACTCTATAAAGAGTGTTCAGTTTGGTATAAATATATCTATCAAGAGCATTTTTCAGTCACTTTAACTCATGCACCATGTGAAGAGAAATACCTTGCCAAAGAGGATAGTATTTCTCAAAAAAAGATGGTCAAATGTCTTTCTCGCTCTAAAAACCCTACCATGCCTTTAGATGAGCTTCTACCCTATATTCATGAAGAGGCTAAAGATAACCAACACTATCATATATTTGGTCACCTCTCTCAACCCAATATACGCCAATATAAAAATAGAATTTGTATTGATACTTCAGCCATTTATGGGGAGATGCTCTCTTGTGTTATTATTAAAAAAGATACTCTCTCTTTTGATTCAACCCCTTTTGAGTTTAAACAAAAAAAAGGTGAGCAAACCTATAACCTCTTATTTGATTTTTAACCTTAAATAAGTTATGGTAGAATGGCTTCCTTAATTTATAAGTCAACTTACTTTAAATAGGTACGAGGAACTCCAAATGAGACACTTTTTAACACTAAAAGATTTTACTAAAGATGAAATCTTAGAGATGATTACCCTAGCACAGCAGATTAAAGCTGAAACAAAAGCCAAAAATTTTGTACCCTATATGGAAAAACAGACACTTGGTATGATTTTTGAAAAGAGTTCAACAAGGACTCGTGTTAGTTTTGAGACAGGTATCTATCAACTAGGAGGTATAGGTCTATTCTTGTCTTCTAATGATATCCAACTCGGACGTGGTGAACCTATGAAAGATACTGCTCGGGTTATCTCTCGTATGGTAGATATGGTGATGATTCGTACTTTTGAACAGAGTAATATTGAAGAGTTTGCTAACTACTCAAAAGTACCTGTCATTAATGGCTTAACTGACTCCTACCACCCTGTGCAACTTATGACAGACTATCTTACTATGTTAGAGTGTGGTATTGAAAATCCAATAGTTGCTTATGTCGGAGATGGAAATAATATGACTCACTCTTGGCTAATGTTAAGTGCGAAACTTGGGTTTGAGTTAAGAGTAGCTACTCCAAAAGGGTATGAGTGTGACCCACAAATCGTTCAAGAGGCTCTTGAGTTTGCTAAAGAATCAGGTGCAAAAATTAGTTTTGGATATGACCCCAAAGAGGCAGTGCAAGGAGCTAATGTAGTGACTACAGATACTTGGGTCTCAATGGGGCAAGAGGATGAAAAAGAGGAGCGTCTAAAAGCTTTTGATGGATTTATTGTCGATAGTAACTTAATGAGCTTAGCACAACAAGATGCTATCTTCTTGCACTGTCTTCCTGCCTATCGTGGTTATGAGGTAAGTGAAGAGGTCTTTGAACAACATGCCGATGAGATTTTTTTAGAGGCTGAAAACCGACTTCATGCTCAAAAAGGTATTATGGTTTGGTTAGATAGACATAGATGTTAAATATTTTGGTATGCCGATGTGGGCAGACACGGAGGTCGCCCCTACAGGTGTTTATATGTTTTTTTAATTTTATTTTGTGATGATTTTGTTAAATTTATCCATTAAAAACATTTTTTTAACATTAACAATATGTAGGGGCGACCTCCGTGTCTGCCCTTGTTCATCATGCTAATAAATATATTATAATCAAATAGAAAAAAGAAAAAGAAATTCATGAAAACAATAGAAGATATATTCAATTTCCAAGCCACATCAGATGAGTGTGTCAAGTGTGGAAAGTGTATCCCCGTCTGTACCATTCACCAAGTTAATGCCGATGAAGTAACCTCTCCAAGAGGTTTTATTGACCTACTTGGACAGTACCAACAAGGGAACTTAGAACTCGACAAAACAGCTAAAAATATTTTTGAGAGCTGTTTTCTCTGTACTAACTGTGTCGATGTCTGTCCTAACTCTTTGCCTACTGATATGGTTATAGAAGAGGTTCGTGCTGATATTGCTGATAAATTTGGTATTGCATGGTTCAAAAAAATTGCCTTTTATCTTTTAGAGCATCGTAAAGTGATGGATATGGTGATGAAGTTTGGCTTTATGTTTAAGACATGTGCCTTAGCTGAAGATGAAAAGGGAAGGGGGTTGAGAGCTAGATTTAGTATGCCTATGGTTAAAAAAGGACGGCTCCTCCCCTCTATGTCAAAAATCTCATTTTTAAACTCACACCCAGAGGAGATTTTAGCTCCAAACCAAGAGCAAAAAAAGATGCGTGTAGCCCTTTTTATTGGTTGTCTCGCTAACTATAACTACTTAGGCATTGGTGAGAGTTTAGTTGAGATTTTAAAAGAGTTAAACATTGACATCTTTATTCCAAAAGAGCAACTCTGTTGTGGAGCTCCTGCCTATTTTACAGGAGCTATTGACTCTGTTGAGCGTATGACAAAAGCCAACATTGAGTATTTTGAGAGTTTTATGGATGAGTGTGATGCGATGCTTATTCCAGAAGCTACCTGTTCGGCTATGGTTAAGCATGATTGGCAAGTCTTTTTCAAAAACCATAACATGCCAGAGTGGGAAGCACGAGCAAAAAAAGTAGCTGAGAAAATCCACATGGCAACAGCATGGCTAGATGATAATACAGAACTTCAAGAGCTTCTAAAAACAAAAGGAGTATTTAATGAGTCGGTCACTTATCATGACCCTTGTCACGCAAGAAAAGTACAAGGTATCTACCAGCAACCAAGAAACCTTTTAGCCCCTAACTACCCAATGGTAGAGATGAGTGACCCTAACCGTTGTTGTGGTTTTGGTGGGGTGACGATGCAGACTGAGAAGTTTCATTTTGCCGAATTGGCAGGAAAGCCAAAAGCGAGTATGATAAAAGAGACAAAAGCTCACTATGTTAGTGCTGAGTGTTCTGCTTGTCGTGTGCAGTTAAGTGAAGCATTGAACAGTGCTGAGGTTGAGACGATTTTTAAAAATCCGTTGGAATTAATTGCTGAGGCTTTGAAGAAATAACTGTAGGGTGTTTTCCCCTGAAAACACCGTCAAATTGAAAATGGCATAATTAAAATATTGAACATACCTATCACGGTGTTTTCGGGGAAAACACCCTACCTGTCAAACCACCACAAAATAGCAAACATTAAACCGACTGTTTTACCTATACTCTCATCAAATATAAACTCTTTTGCTCTCTCTACAGAAATTTCCACAACCTCTATCTGCTCATCTTCTATGCCTCCACCTTGACTAACTCTCATAGACTCATCAACTTCAGCGTAGTAGATAACTTGGCTAACACCTGATGTTCCTACAGAGCTTAAGACTTTGGTAATACGCTCTATCTTCTCAAGAGGAACATCAAAACCACACTCCTCCTCTATCTCCTCTTTTGCTATCTGCTCTAACGATTTATCTTTGTCGATTAACCCTGCACACATCTCTACGGTCATACCATCACCATTTCTATGGTAGACAGGGGGGCGAAACTGTTTGACCAAGACAAATGTTTGTCGCTCTGTATGGTAGAGTAAGATAGCTACAGAGTCATGAGACTCAACAATCTCCCAAGATTTTTTAATACCATTTTGTTCATACGTTGCTAAAGATGTTTTGACAAAGTGAGCCTCTTTTAACGGTTCTAAACTAAAATTTTTAATACTATTTTTCACTACCAACCTCGATTTTTATAATAAGTTTTCATTTTTGGAAGAACATAGATATCATTTACCGTATTCCATATAAAAGAGGGTAAGTTCTCCTCTGCAATTTTATTGATTATCTTTGTATATTTGCGTTTTCTATTTAAGAAATGATGTCTCTCTTTTCCTGTTAGTCCATCTGTTGTAAACTTTACAAGACGCATAGGGTCAATGGGTCGTCCATTTTTGTAGAGTCCAAAGTGTAGGTGAGGACCTGTACTACGTCCACTATTTCCAGTATAGCCAATAATTGTCCCTTTCTTAACATATTGACCTACTTTAGCTTTCAGACGACTTTGGTGAGCGTAGAGCGTTAGATAGTTATCTTCATGTTGTATTTTAATCACCTTTCCATAGCCCCCCATCCAGCCAGAATAGATAACTTTACCATCGGCTGCAGCTAAAATAGGTGTACCTCTTTTTGCACCAAGGTCTACACCATGATGGGCTTTCCATTTATGAAGTACGGGATGCCAACGACGTGGAGTAAATCTTGACGTAATTCGTATATGATTGAGGGGTTTTCCCATATACTTTTGAACTAATGCCTTTCCATTAGCACTATAATACTTTCCATCACTGTGTTTAAAAACATAGTTCTTTTTACCATGGGACTCTAACATTGCTACTTTTATATCTGGAACACCTAAAGGTTGTCCTAGCCTCATCTTTTGGTCATAGACAATGACAATTTTATCTTTTTTCTGTACTCCTCTAAAGTTAACAGAGTGTTTTAGTACACGTGTAAATTCATTAGCAAGTCGTCTGTTTTTAATTTTGTTAACAATATCTAAATGTGGAGATTTATCTACAGATAGAATGGCAATATGGGTATCTTTTTGATAAGCAATAGGAATAATTTCCAGTTTATACCCTGTATGTGTTCTAAAAAGATGGGCCTGTAGCTCTTCACCAATAGGAATAAGTGCCTGAAGTAGAATACCATTTGAGGCAATAAGCTCATAGTATCTTTGACTATATCCAATTTCAGATATGAGTGCTTGGTCATCCCTATCTAATGTATTAATAATTTTTTTATCTATATGAAAGTTTTGAAGATACTGTTCAAACGTTACACTTCTATCCCATTTTGAATATTTTACTTTTGCAGCGAATGTAAAGATGGAAAGTGCTAAAAATATTAACCACAGCCTTAGAAAATAAATTCTCTTCAAATATACTCCTATATCTAAGCTAAATTCTTGAATTAACTATGGCTAATTCTATAATCTAATTTTAAAAGTATTAACTAAAATTAGATTTTTATATATATTTTATTTTATTGAATTTAGATTAGTAATTATAACTATTATAGCTTATGCTATCTAAAATTTAAAAGATTAATTATATAACTCTAAGAGTATTTAAGTAGAATTCGCTAATGAAACATCTTAGAGGCTACAGACGGCGTTATTTTTCATTAGCAATTATTGCAATGTATTCAACGCTGTTTAAACTGTGTACTATTGACAGTAACCATCAGTATCATAAACATGCTTTCGAGTATCAAGAGTATAAAACCTCACCACCCTACCTCTATGCTTACTACTTATTTTAACAATTTAGTTGTTCGATAAAATCGAATCTATATAAACAGCATAGGAAAAACAATGAATAGAACAATAAAACTTAGTCTATTGACAACGCTACTATTAAGTACAAACCTCATCGCAGAGGAGCGATTAGAAGATATTACAGTTACAAC
>JALVEV010000011.1 GCA_027030605.1 Campylobacteraceae bacterium
AAGCTACGATACACTAGTACGTTTTCTCAAAAAAGAGGAGGAGTGGCTACGACGTGGGGTTAAGGCAAGGCTTACTAGAAACCAAGGGCGAAAGGCTAGAGTCTTTGAGCTACGAGAGAAGGCTAAAAAAGACCCTACACTCATTCGTAAAATGAAGATTGAACTTGAACGAGAGAAGAAGAGCTTTAACCGTGGTGAAGAGAAAGGGAAAAACAGAAAAAAGATGCTCTTTGATATTGAAGATTTACACTTCTCTATTGGGGGTAAAGATTTAATTCAGGGCTTTACTACACGTATTTTACAACGCGATAGAATTGCCATTGTCGGACACAATGGTTCAGGAAAATCGACTCTACTTAAACTACTTTTAGGACGACTCAAACCCAACAAAGGGGTTATAGAGAGGGGTGACTTTAAGATTGGTTACTTTGACCAACACCGTGAGATGTTAGATGACAATAAAAACATTTTAGATACATTCTGTCCTGATGGTGGAGATATTGTCGATGTCATGGGTAAAAATATGCATGTCTTTGCCTATATGAAGTCGTTTCTTTTTCCTGAAGAGTATATGACTAAAAAGGTAGGAATGCTAAGTGGTGGAGAGAAAAACCGTGTGGCTTTGGCTCTGCTTTTTACTAAAAAGGTTGACTGTTTAATTTTAGATGAACCTACCAATGACTTGGACATTCAGACCATTAATATTTTAGAGGAGAAGCTTCTTAACTTCCCTGGGGCGTTAATCTTTGTAAGTCATGACCGTTATTTTGTTGACAAGATTGCTACTAAACTTATTGTTTTTAAGGGTAATGGAGTAGTCGAGGAGTCATTTCAAGAGTATAGTGAGTACCTAGAGATTGAGAAAAATATTAATGAACTCTACGAGATAGAGAAAGAGGTAAAACAAAAACCCGTAGGGGTTGACCAACGTGTCAACCCACCAAAACCAAAAAAACAGACCAAACTAAGCTACAAAGACCAACGAGATTTAGAGCGTCTGCCTGACCTCATAGAAAAGTTAGAAGCTAAGATAGAGGAGATAAACGCCTGTCTTGCTAACCCTACTTGCTATGAAGAGAAAGGGCTAGTTAAAGTGGCAGATGAACTCAAAAAGGTTGAAGCTGAGTATGAAGAGATGAGTGAGCGTTATTTGGAGGTGTTGGAACTTGAAGAGGAGTTGAGTAAGTAGGAGAGCTTAATGCTCTCTCATTACCGAAACAGAGAAAAATCTATCTACTACTCTATAGATAAAAATAACAATCCCTATTGACCCTACAACAATAGCTATCTCTCCCCAAGATGGCATAAAGAAGACAACCTCTTTTATAGGCTCATACTCTGAATACTTCTCAAATCCAACTCCAAAACGGTTACTCATAGGGTAAGCATTTCCCCCATAGACAAAAATCATCCGTCCTAAGTATGTTCCAACAATAATAGAGAGTGAGGCAAGAACTTTTGCTGTACTTCCTGTAATCTGTTTAAAAAGAAGAGAAAAAGGGATAGCTACAGCCAAAATAAGATAACTATAAAAATAGTATTTAAAATCTCCAAAGAGAATAATAGAAGCCCACTTTTTATCAATGAAGAGATAGGCTGTTGCTTCATAAACACCTAATAAGATAACCGAATAGAGAGTAATCTTTTTTATAAGTTCCATAAGGTCAGAGCATTTTCTTCGGTCAGTATTACGATAGATTAAGAACATATAGAGAATCATTACAGAAGCAGAAGCTACAAAGGCAGATACCATAAAATAGAGCATTAGTAGAGGATAGGTTGTCCAAAGGTGTCTTGCAGAGTTCATGTCAAAGAGTTTAGCTTGAACATAGAACTCTAACAGCTCTACAGCTAAACTAAGTACTAAAATAGGTAGTGCCATCTTTTTGGCTAACTCTTTATGTTCGCTAAGAAGTAGATATATTTCAAAAAGAATAATGGGAATATAGACCAAATAGAGAGGAAGCATAAGCCACATACCAGAGTTGTATCTTGGAGAGAGAAACATCCAATGTAGATGAAAAACATTTAAATCCATCATGATTGTAAAGAGTCCTGCAACTATCATGGCTAATCCAAAAGTTAAAAAACCTACAGCTGTTTTTTTAATCTGTGCAATATCAAAGAGTTCAGCAACAGCTACAATAAAGATGATTCCTGAACCTACATATATCATATACATATAGTTGACAATATAGAGCGACCAAGGGGCTTCTCTGTGTACCTCTCCTCCATTTCCAAAAACAGCCTCTTTCATCGCTTGGGCTACCTCTCTACTTGCTGGGTGCAACCCTGCATCAAAAGCAGTAGCAGAGACAAGAAAATAACGCTCTAAAAATACATCCACTATACCAATAAAAGCAAGAAGTAAAAAACCATACGCAATATAGAGTACTCTATCTTTAAAAAAAATCTCTTTTAATGAAACACTATTTATTTTAATCCCTGCTACTTCATAGCTTCCCATTGTGGACTCCTTTTTGCTTTTGCCATCTCTATAATTGGTTTAAACTCATCCCAAGTGTAGATATTTGTTCCCTCATCTACCGAGTTCATAGCATAGTTTTTATCATGTTCAGGAAGCATATAGAAGAGTTTTGGAACCGTTCCCTCACTCTCTTTTAAAACATAAAATTTTCTATGTCTCAACATCTCTACTAACTCCCCCTCTTCATCGTCTAAATCCCCAAAGAGTCTTACTTTTGTAGGGCAGGTAGCTTGACATGCCGTTGTGACCTCTCCATTGACTAAACGAGTATCGTAACAAAATGTACACTTATCAACAGCTACATGAGTATCATCCACAAAACGAGCATCGTAAGGACACGCCTCCATGCACCCTTTACATAAGATACAGCTATCTTTGTTTGTCATAACAATACCCCCAAGTGCAAAGTAACTAGCACCCGTAGGACAGACATCAACACAAGGGGCATCTTGACAATGGTTACACTGTGAGGGGTGAAGTGCTACAAAGGGTTCACCAAAGATACTCTTTTCAGATTGCGTCACCCAAATTCGCTGTTTGTCTGCTCCTAACTGTACTCCATTCTCCTCTTTACACGCCACTTCACACGCTTTACAATCAATACAACTCTGATAATCTAATGCCATTGCAAAATTCATACTAGCCCACCTTTCTTATCTCTACAACTGTCTCATGCATAGCAGCTGAGCCAAACACCGACTCTATGGTATCTTCAATAATCATATTGTCACTTGCTCCATTTCTATAACCAAAGGTAAGCCCTGTTGACTCCTGACCAAATCCATGCACATAAAAGACCACATCTTTAACAATCTTTATGGTGGGATAGGCTTTAATATGAATGACCCCTATTGAGCTTTTTACCTCAACAATGTCCCCATATTTAATCCCTTTTGCCTCAGCTTGTTCTTTATTTATCCACACATAGTTCTCTCTCATTACATCTAAAAGCATAATATTATTGGCTGTAGAGTTTTGTGTGTGTTGTGCGTGTCGTCCTGTAATAAATTTAAACTTCCCAATAGGAGTCTCTTTGTAGAGATTATCTCTCCATGTTGGCATTGGGTCTTGATTATTCTCAATCATCGTATGTAAAAAACACTCAACTTTTCCTGAACGTGTACCTAGATTCTTTTTAAGAGATGCCATCTCTTTTTCGTCAATACAGGTATCTTGGGCATCAAACTTCTCACCTCTTTCTGTACTATAGTACTTTTTATCTTCGGGGTAGTATTGGTACTCATTTACCCCTAGCTGTTTAAAGTATCTCTCCATATTGGGGTAGTAGACCCCCTTCTCTTTAAGTATTTTATATGCCTCTTCACCATACTCACTTACTACTCGCTCTTTGTTAATCTGCTCTTGTGAGTGTTCAAAAGCTTTAGAGAGTTCAAAGTTATTATCATCAAAAGTATCTTGAAATCCATCATCTTCAAGTGCCTCTTTTAGCTCAGGGTCATACTTTGCAGAGATTTCAAAAAGAGGCTTCTCAATGGCTTTGCTAAGCCCTTTTAAAATATCAAAGAGTGCTTTGGTCTCATACATCGGTTCAATTACTTTGTTTCGTAAAACAATAGCAGGTTCAACCCCACCAAATGACTTTACAGGGTCTTCTCGCTCCAAATAGGTACACTCAGGAAGCACCACATCTGACATCATTACCGTATCAGAGGGCATGGTATCAATGGTAACTGTAAGGTCTAAGTTTTCAAACATCTGTCGTGTTTTTGCAATATTGGGTACAGACTGCATTGGGTTTTGTTTGTAGGCAAAGAGAACACGTAGAGGATAAGGGGTTCGTTTTTCGGCTATCATATTTCTAAACCCTATCCATGTTCCATTAGGACCAATAAAGGTGGCTTCATGTTTGTCAATACGCTGTTTTGTATTGTTGTAGATAGGATAATCAACCGTATGGTCACCCAAAGGGAGTTTTTTACCAAATACAATTCCTCCTTTAATATCAATGCCTCCTCCTAATGCCGTAAAGATAGCTTGGGCTCGTCGAAGTTGAAAATCTTGTAGACTCCAAGCTGTACGGCGACCTTGGTAGTAGATGGCTTTTGGAGCATGAGCCATAAAGTCACGAGCAATAGTGCGTATGGTTCTAGCATCAATCCCTGTAATCTTCTCTGCCCATTCAGGTGTATAATTGTTCTCTAAAATATGCTTTTTATACTCCTCAAAATGGCTCATATTTCTACGAGCAAACTTTTTGTTGTAGAGAACCTCTTTCATAACCACATAGGTCAATGCCAAAACAAATGCCAAGTCTGTTCCCACTTTAATCCCCAACCATTTATCAGCATGTTGGGCTGTATTGGTATATCTTGGGTCAACTACAATTAGCTTAAGTCCTCGTCCTCTAGTGCGTTTAAACATATCCATAGTATCAGGCGTTAAGATAGCCTCTGCTCTGTTAGCTCCTGCCATAATAACATAAGAGGCATTTTCTAAGTCAGCTTTTCCATAAGCACCAAGAGTTAGAGCATAACCTGCTGTAGTTGTCTTTAAACAAATTGAAGAGTGATTTACAAAATTAGTAGAACCCATTAAGTCACCCATAAAGAGTTTAAAGGTATGCTCCCCCATCCCCTCACCTGCACAATAACCCAAGGTAGAACGGTTATCTCTCTCTTCATCGAGTATCTGTTTTAACCCTTTAAACTCTTTTGTACCGTTTAAGATAGCATCATAAGCCTCTTCCCATGTGGCTCGTCTAAATCTACCCTCACCCTTTTTACCAATGCGAATAAGAGGATATTTAAGACGGTCAGGGTCATAAAGAGCATGAACTCCTGCATCACCTCTAGCACAGAGCATATTTTTAGATTTTGGAAAGAGTGGATTTGGGTCAAGTTTCTTAATAACTCCATCTTCTACTTTAGCATAAGCTGTACACTTATTTACACACATCTCACAAATCGTAGCAACTTTAATATTGGTATGTTTAGGCTTCTCTTTCTCTTTTGTTAAAGAGGCAAAAGAGAGCGAAGAACCTCCCACAATACTTAAAGCTACAGAGCCTTGTAAAAACCTTCTACGAGATATCTCTATTTTCATTTTGTATACTCCTTCTTAAGGATACATATTTAATAGAGTTTATCATAGATTAAGATAAAGAATTATTCTATTTAAATAATTATTATTAAAAAAAATATTTTTTATCTATTTGATTACTTTATGTAATAATTTTTATACTCTTCTAAAGTTAACTCAAGTATACTTAAGGAGAGAACTTCATTAATC
>JALVEV010000012.1 GCA_027030605.1 Campylobacteraceae bacterium
TGCAGATGCTCTTTTAGTGTATGATAAACTTAGAGAATATCATGCAGATATTCATATAATTGGTCGAAGTTTAGGTAGTGGAGTTGCAACCTATTTAGCTTCAAAACGTCCTATAGATAAGTTAATATTGGTTACCCCTTTTGATAGCATTGAGTCCGTAGCACAAGATAAATTTCCTCTCTACCCTATGAGCATTATGATAAAAGATAGATACGACTCTATAGGAAGAGTATCTAAAATTACAGCAACTAAGACACTTATTATTATAGGTGAAAAAGATGAAGTTATTCCCAATAAACATAGCCAACGACTACATGATGCTTTTGTTATCTCAAAGGTTAAGTCTCTGTACCTCCCTAGAGGACATAATGATATAGAGTTAGATAAGAACTACTATAAGGAGATGAGTCATTTTATTACTAGCTACAGTAGTGCTTTAGAGTGTACTTACTATACAAAACCAAGTAAAAAATCTCCTTATGGAGATATCTCTTATTTTAAAGATTGTGGTGAAATTATTGGTGATGAATTACACTTGAAAAAGAGACACCTTGCCAATATGAGTTTCAAAAAAGGAGAGGAGTCAACTTATGGACTAAGTACACTCTATAGCACTCAAGGTATTTTCTACATCTCTAAAACAGGGAAAAGTATTAAAATGTATTTTTATGACATGGGAGCAGACTATTTTCAAGAGGGATTAGCTCGATATATCTCTAATGGAAAAATAGGTTTTATCAATCCAAAACTCAATATTGTTATCTCTGCGAAGTATGACTATGCCTCTTCTTTTAAAAATGGCTTGGCTCTTGTCTCTAATGGTTGTCACAAAGAACAAGACAGATATGACCCTGAACATAGCCATATTGTTGGTGGTCTTTGGGGAGCAATCAATAAAGAGGGTAAAATTGTTATACCTATTGAGCATACTGAAAATGAGATAGAGAGATTAGTTTTAAAGAAATAATATATTTCAAATTACCATTTTGCTATTAATAATGTACCAAATTATCAAGGTCTAAAAACAAAAATATCTAACTCTTTAATAACCTTATAATGCTTATCATTAGCCGTATACAAAGTCATGCCATGAGTAGCACAAGTTGCACCAATAAGGGCATCGGCTAATTGCATAGAGTGACTTAAAAAATACTCTTCAACATAAAAAAGTGCTTGTGCTGAAATCTCTTCATTCATATATATTGTTTTTACTCTCCACTGTTTTAAGGCTCTTTTTAAAGCTCTTAACTCATCTTTGTTTCTCATACCTTGAACCAACTCCATATAAGTGACAGCAGAGATAGCAAACTCGCCAATGCTATGAATAAGGTCATAAGCATTTTGATTTCCTCTTAGATACCAAATGAGTACATCAGTATCAAGCAGTTTATCATATATCAAAATTACGACCTTTTCTCATGTTACGAACCATTGTGTTTACATCCTCTTCTCTATCTTTCCACATTCCAAATATGATATCTGTTTTTGTATCTGAAGAGGACTGATTATAGGCAATTAGTTTTGCTTTTGCTTTCCCTCTATACGTGATAAGAATATCTTCGCCTTTACTTAATACATCAAAAAGCATTGAGATATTAAATCGTAAATCTTTTGCTGTTACTGTCATTTTTTAACCTTCTAAAGTTTATAGTTAAAGTATAAACTAATTTGCCTTAAAAATTAATGGAGTAGTGAATATAAAAACTGTTATATATTAAGTCTATCTCATTTAAAGAAAAAAATGTTAAAAAATAGATTACCAATACTCCTCTTTTCAATTAGATTATAATGGAGATTATCATAACAAGCGAAACTTCTACCCTTCCAAAAGCAACTCCAACAAGCTATCTGAAACTCTAAAATTAACCTCTCGTAACTCTTCAACTATCTCTACTATCTCATCATTGGAAAGATAGGCTCTTTTTTTATAAACCAAAAGTATTCCAATCAATCCAATAGCATCTATTCCAAAAGAGAGAGCTATCTTTTTACCCTTTTTTTCGTCTATAATTAGGGGTAGATTTTGCTCTTCTGCTAGTACAATAGATTCTGATTCACCTATGTCTAAACGGATGAGTAGCTCTTTTACTTTTTTGCTATTTTTTACTTCTTTGACTACTACTTTGAAAAGAGAAATATACTCATCTAAGACTCGTTTAGCCGACTTTTGAACGGTGACTTCACTATAGACAGAGGGGGTTACTATGATGGTATCTGAAAATTTAAAAAGAAGCTCAAACCTCTCAATGTTTATCAAAGAGATAAGCGTAGTACTATCTGAGATGACAATGGAGTTTAAAGCCATCTACTAGCCTCTGCTTTTATACTCTCAATATCATCTTCTATCCATGAAATATTTAGCGTATTTAACAGGCTCATAGCCTCTTGTTTGGGTATCTCTAACATCTCAGCCATTTTACCAAGAGAGATAATACCCATTTTATAGAGTTCTATAGCCACTGTTTTTTTCAGACCTATAGAGAATATATCATCATTAATAGGAAGCGTAATACCTATGGGCTTTCCATGACGTGTAACAAAAATGGAACTCCCCTCATCAAGATATTTGGTCATAGATGATGGATTGTTTTTTAAATCTCGTATAGATACCGTTTGCATATTTTATCCTTTACTACGTTTTGTAGGAATATTATAACTTAATTTAGGTTAAACTTCTTATTTACAAGCACTAAAGCATCACCAACAATAACCACAACTAGCACAATACCGATACTCCTTATCACCATTCGTTCTAAAAAAATCTTTAAAAAAGCCTCTATAGTCTCTCTTCAAATTTGAAGACTTGCACTTTGGACAACGAGGTTTCATGTTCTCATAAAATAGGTCAACAACCTTTTGAGCTTCCTCTTTTTGGTCTAATGGAACGTAAATAGGTATAGGTATATCTCCCTCATGTGGAGTAATATCAGAAAGAAAAACTACAATATTTTCACTTTGGAGTAAACCTCTTAAAATATGTGCTTCCTCCATACTTCCAAGTTCTGCTATGCAAATGTCTCTGTTGTTCATCGGTAATACTCTCTACCTCTTCCCAATCAAAACCAACCCACTATAACTGAGCAGTTCATCCTTGAAACTAAAAACAAACGAATCAAAAATAAACTTTACCTTTACCCTCTCATTTTCATACTCATAAGTAAAATCTTCCCGAGTGAAGTTATTATTAAAGGGTTGATATGTAGTTGTACTATTCTTATCTAAGTTAAGCACCCCTTGAACAAACTCCTCTATATTAATCGAAGCTAAAAGCTCTTTCTCCTCTTTTATTATAATCTCTTTATTATCTGTTTTTAGAGTATAAGGCTGTTTTTTAGTTGAGCTATTTTGAGGTTCACAAGCTAAGTTTTTTAAAAAAATCTTTGACCTATTTTGGTAATCAAATCTCATTTCCCAATCATATTTTGAAAGCTCAATCCCTTCTGTAAGTGGATTTTCATTAAGATGAAGGCTTCTACCTATCTGGTCTCTTAACGCATTCTCTTCATAATAAATCTTCTCTCTCCACTCCCATTTACTTATGTATTTAAATCCTAACTTTTCAGTAGCAAACATTGGAAAATCTTTATGGGAAGATATAGCACAATTCTTTACATCATCTTCTTGATTGTTAAACTCACTCACCACTTCAGGCATAAGTGGGAAGAGAGCATCTGTACCATAATGAACATATAGGTACTCAATAGTATTAGAGATGTTATAACGCAAAGAGATATTACTCTCATCCGATAAGGACTCAACAGAGCCTAAAAGTGTACCAAGTTTCTCTTGTTGACTACTTCTGCTAATGTTAGAAGAAAAAAGCAGGTTCAAAAGCAAAACAAGAGGAAGCGATAGAAATATAGCTCTAAATGAAACCTCTTTTTTAAACAGACCATAGAGGGACAAGAGAAAAAACCAAATGCCCAAAGAGGCTAAGAGCAGACGATTAAATGTCCAACCATAAGCATCAACACGCAGATAGAGTGCAAATGCAAGTAAAACTAGTTGTAAAATAGTGGCTATCCATATAACTTTTTTATATTTGCTGTTTTTTTCACTCCAAAGTGGTGTCCAAAAGAGATATGTCATAAGTGCCAATGTTGAAAAGGCGATGATATTTACAGAGACTAACCCTTTTGGGTACTCCGAAAGCATTATCATCTTCCCTAGATAGGTGTAGATAATAATAAAATAGGCAATAAATAGTCCACTTAAAAAGTACTTGAAGAAGAGAGTCTCTATTTTGTTGTAACTCCTAATCTCTAATGCTCGTGGCTCCTTGCTCAAAAGTGCTAAAAAGAGCAATGGAGCAAAAAGTGCAAATGAAAAAAGACTAGCATATTCATGGTAGATATGCCTATTGTCTATCTCAAATAGTCCAGAGAGTATACCAATAGCTCCACTTAAAGCCAAATAGAGAAGTACACTTATAACAGCTACAAGAAGTGTAATATATAAAAGATGTTTTATCCACTCAAAAAATACTCTGTTAGAAGCTCTATGAGTTATAAATGGTGCTACAACTATAAAAGAGATAAGTCCAACAGATAAGATAAAAAAGATAGTTATATCCTCTTCTCGTAGAGCCAAAACCTTGAATCTGTCAGGAATATAGAAGAACAGACCAGTTAAGACAACTACTCCTAAAAGAGAGACAAAAATATTTTTAGCCATTAGCCTTAACCCTACCAAAAAGAAAAAGCCAAAAAAAGCGACCATAGAGATTTCTTTCATAACTTCATTGTATGAACCCAATGATAGGTGGGGTAGCTGAGAATATATCTTGATTGAAGTCATAAGTATAAAAACAAAAATCGAAAAAGAGGCAATAGGAAAGCGTTTTATAGGTTCAAGTATTTGAGTTGCACCTCTGTCTAAGAGTTGTAGTAAGTTATTCATGTTACATCCTTTACAATGAACCTGAATTTAACGTAATATCAAAAAGCATATAGTCTACATACTCATCATCTCCTACTACACCATCTCTATAAAATATTTTATCATAATTTTTTTGTAGTTCTTTTTTCCATTTATCTATATCTTTTACATACTTTTTTTCATCCATTTTTCTATAAATACTTGCTAAAGTATCAAGAGCTTCACCATCTCCTTGTGCAACTTGAACTTGTAATGCTTCTCTATTGTTTTTAACAAACTCAAAAGTTTCAGAAGAGTAGCCTTTAGGTTTTTTCTTATCTAAATGTGCAGTTGTTGATAAAGTAGGTGAAGAGGTAATAGCAAATGGTACCATCCACCACTCTAGTCCATGAGAAAAGAGTAGTATGGGTGTAGTACATAAAACCACACCTATTTTTTTTGTTATATTCATGTTTTCCCTTTAAATTATAAAAAAACATTATATAACTATTGAGCTTAATACCTCTCTATTGAGGTACAACCGTAACTCGAAGTGACTTAAACCGAGCCGTCATAATCAACTCATCAGCCTCATCTCCAAAAATAGCATTTATCTTAGAACGAGCATGGTGAAAAGTAATAAAGAGTGTTCTAGGTTTTACTTTTTTAGTATATTTTACATTAAGCACCGAAGTCTCACCATACTCTGTTTTTAAAATCACTTTATCACCAAATTTCCCCTCATCTTCTACCGAAGCTAAAAGCGTATCTTCACTATGGTTATTATAAAGTTTTGCTGTCTGCTTAGTTTGAGCAGCGTTATTATAGTGTGCCAAAGTTCGCCCTGTAGTCAAA
>JALVEV010000013.1 GCA_027030605.1 Campylobacteraceae bacterium
ATTGAAGTCTTCTTTGATAGAATGAAGATTTACACTGACCCATTAGCAGAGATTCAAGAGTTTTATACTAATAAAAATCTGCTAGAAGTGATTGATGGAGAACGTGCGTTAGAACCAATTGTTGAAGATATGGAAAACTTTATTAAAAGTAAAATATAGCTATATTAAAAAAAGAAAACTTAAAAGTTTTCTTTTTTAAAGTCTATCTATTACTCTATCTGATTCAGATAAGAGTTCTACTTCATTTAATGCCACTAAGGGTAAAGATGTAGGTAGACTTAGATTTAACCCTTTTGAAACTTTCTGTAAGGCTCTTCGTCCACGAGTTGAATTAATAAAATGTACAATAAAACGATTATCTAACTTTACATAAGGCTTCATACGAATAATTGCCATATAGTGAGGTACAACATACCCCTCTTGACCCTTTTCTACATAACATGCAATCATTGGTGAATAGAGGCTAACAACAATATCTCCAGCCTTAGTTAACTGTTTACTAGAAACCTCTGTACTAGAATTCACAGTAATGACTTTTCTCTCATCTAAAAATGAAATCGGTTCCAATGAAATCATACTAAGCTCTTTATACTCTCTCTTTTTATCCTTAGCTTTACCTTCTAAAAGGTAAGCACCTTTAACTACTTCTGCAACTTCTCTTAGTTTCATAATATATCCTTCTTATATTCATTAAATTTTTTCTTATAGCCTTTATTAAATCTTAAACATGAGATTATTATAGATTAAATAGCTTTAATATTAATTTAATATTAATTGATATATTTAATTTTTTTTTAAAAGGCTAACCAAATATATTTTATTTAATAGTTATAAATTTATTACAAATTACAAATGTTAATATTTGTTACAAGATTACTTTTTATTTACGGTTCATTAAATTAGTATTATCTTTTATATGCTAGAATAAGTAAATAATTTAATACAAGGATAAATATGCCTTTCATATTTTTACTGCTTTTCACTTTTCTATTTACTGCATGTAGCAACAGTAGTAGACCCACGCCAATAGCTCAAGAGGAGACTCCACTTGGGTTACCAACTACAGAGCAAACTACAGATATTGATGATTTAAAAATTATAGATGAAAATTCAATTGTTGGAGAGTATACTCTACAACGTGGTCTCTACAGTAATGAGAGTATTCATCAAGAGCTTGATGAAGGATATCTAGTTATTGAAGAGCTAGATGTAGATAACTATGGCTATTACTATGCAACAATTATCAATGGTCTAGCTGAAACACATTTAGGTATCTACTATAAAAAAGATGGAAAATTTGTACAAAAAGTCATTTTTGATGATGAGAATGGTCAATCTAAAGTTGATATTATTGATAATCTTAAAGTTGAACTTGAGAATGATATTCTAAAAATTGTTATTGATGATGCTAAACATCAAGTTATGGTTTGGAAAAGAGATGATGGAACTGCTACAAAAAGTGACAAACTACAACAAGGGCTTAAAGAGGCCAAAGATGCCTACATAGATTTTTACAAAAGAAAATGTCAAACAGGTAAAATACAATGTGCTGAACATGAGTTTACTCCTATAAATGAGTAAGCTTACCTATGTTGAGACTCTAAAGAATCCAACAGTTGCACGACTTACATTAATTCAATTTATCTCCTACTTTGGAACTTGGTTTTCTCAAGTTGCCATAGCATCTATGTTAGTCGAGTATGGAGCATCTGAAACTCTTATTGCTTATATGGCAATGATGGTCATGCTTCCCTCCATTCTTTTAGCTCCTATCTCTGGTTATATTATTGACCGTATTCCCTTTAAAATACTAATGCAGACTCTATTAATTGTAGAGATTTCTATGACTCTACTCTTTATGACTATTCACTCACTAGAGGGATTACCATGGCTTATGCTCTTTTTATTTATTCGCTCTATTGCTGCCTCTACCCTCTTCTCAGCAGAGATGGCACTTTTTCCTAAAATCTTTAAAGGAGAGATGCTAAAAAATATTAATGAGATTCACTCCATGGTTTGGTCTATCTGTTTTGCACTGGGAATGGCAATTGGAGGATTGGTTACTTACTATTTTGGTTATATTGCTACTTTTTCTATTGATGTTTTACTCTATATTATAGCCTCACTAATTGTTATTGGCTTAAAAATTAATCTAAAGAGTGTTATCCATACAGAAAATGCCATAGAGATGATGAAGAGTGGATTTATCTATCTCAAAAATCATACAAAACTTCTACATCTTATTCTTCTACACTCAAGTATTGGATTTACAAGTTTTGATGCTCTAGTCACCCTCCTCGCAGATTTTCACTATAAATATATATTGGCTGTACCTCTAGCTATAGGTTGGTTAAATGCTACCCGTGCTATTGGTCTCTCTATTGGTCCTATGCTCTTTGGACGATTTATCAACAGTTCAAATCTTCACTACTTCTTTATGGCACAAGGATTAACCATCATCTTTTGGGCATTTGTTCAATATAACTTTACACTCTCACTTATTGGAATACTTATTGTAGGTCTATTAGCCACTTCACTTTGGTCATACACCTACTATCTACTACAACAAGAGATAGAGGTCAAATTTTTAGGTCGTGTTATTGCCTATAATGACATGATATTTATGATAACAAATATCTTAGTGACTCTCTTTGTTGGCTATGCTGCTAAGATGGGAATGGAGTTAAAATATATTACAATGGTTATGGGTTGTGGATTTTTAGCTACTGCACTATATTATAGATGGTTTAAGAGAAAATATCTATAAACATATCAAGAAAACAGTATAATGATAAGTTAACAAAAGAGTAAACTTTAAGGAAAAACTATGATAAAAACTTGTTCAAAACTAATACTAATCTCTACTCTGCTATCACCTCTACTTTTAGCTAAAAATAGCCAAACAAAACCTGCCTTTCAAACCGTATGGCAAAAGGTTTATGGTGGTAAAGATGACGACATTGCCAATGGTGTAACCATGCTTGAAGATGGCGATGTTGCCATTGTCGGTGAGTGTAAATCGTTTGGTGCAAAACGTTCAGATATTTGTGTAATACGTCTCAATAAAAAAGGGGACATACTCTGGAGAAAGATGCTTGGAGGAGAGAAAAAAGATAGAGGTGTAGCTATCTCTCGTGCTAAAGATGGAAATTTACTTGTTTTAGGTTCTGGAAAATCATTTAAAAAGAGTAACGGTCGTGACCTCTACATTGCTAAACTCTCACTTGATGGAAAAGTTCTTTGGGAAAAATCATTTGGTGGTGAGAGAGATGAGTTTGCAGGAGGCATCGCAGGAACCAATGATGGTGGAGTTTTAGCTGTTGGAAGTACAGAGTCTTTTTCAAAAAAAGGGTACAGAGATATCTACATAGTTCGTTTAGACAAAGATGGAAATGAGGTCTCGGTTAAAACTATTGGTGGAAAACTTAATGATGATGCTAAGTCTCTTACAAGAACAGCTGATGGTAACTTTGTAATGGTAGGTTCAAGAGAACTCAAACACTCAGGTGATGCTGACTTTTTTATTATGAAGCTTAACCAAAAGGGTGAAAAAATTTGGGCAAGAACCTTAGGTCAAGATGACAATGATGTTCTACTCTCTGTTGCTCCTACACCAACAGGAGGTATTGTAGCTACAGGAAAGACACGCTCATACAACTCAGAGCAGACAGACTTAGCCGTAATGAACTTTAACAAAAATGGTAAACTTATTTGGTTTAAGATTTATGGATTCCAATATTATGATGAGGGAACAGCAATTACAATGACTAAAGATGGTGGATATCTTGTAGCAGGAAAAACCAACTCTATGGGTAAAGGTGACTTTGATATCTATCTTTTAGCTCTATCTAGAAGAGGTGAGCTTCTATGGTCAAAACTCTATGGAAAAGAGAACAAAGATATTGCTCATGGGGTAACTCGTACAAGTGATGGTAAAGTAGTTGTAGTAGGAGAGAGTGACAGCTATAGTCGTGCTAAAAACTTCTATATGATTAAATTGAAGTAGACTCTAAATAAATCATGATATACTCACGTTTCAAATAAACTTTAAAAGGTATATCATGAGTGATAAAACAACAAAAATAGAAGAGATAGATTTAGCAGGAACAAAAGGTAAAATAATGGTAAGTACTATTAAAGAGCCTTATGGTCCTAAAAGTGAAAGTGTGGCAAGTATTGGTATTAGTCTAAAAGCTGATGCAACTGAGCCTGAGTGGAAAGTACATATTCCAAAAGCCAATATTTCACAAGTTATTGAAGCTTTAGAAAAAGCCAAAAAAGAACTTTAAAAACCAAGACAAGGTCACCCTTGTCTTAAAACTTCTCTATTTAAAAACCTTTTTACAATCATTCTTAATGGCTCTTGGTATCATAGCAATGGTCATAAAGCCCTCAATTTTAAGACTAGGATACATTAATGCTAAGTAGTATTTAGGGTCTAGTATCTTCGCTTCTCCATCCTCTATCAAGACTGGGTAGGGTAACATACCTGCGTTATTAGTACCAATTCTTTGAGGAAATACATTTGCTTTTTTACCTAGCTTTACACCAATAAGTGTTGAACCATTTGGAAGGTCTAATACAAAAGCAACATTTTTATTTTTAAGTGCTTTACTTTTTAAATCTTTACCTGAAGCAACTACCTTTTGGTCACCAAAATGTGGCATACCCTTCATAAAAGTATACTTTGGTAAAGCTTGAAATTTTAATTTATCTAATGAGTTTTTAGCACCTTTAAATTCACTATCTAAAGCCTTTAAAACTTTTTTAGCCTCTTCTTCTTTAAACTCATCTTGTAAAAATGCTTTCGCTAAATAGAGAGGATTAGTAATACTTATCTGTTTGTTTTTTGGGTCAATAAGTAGACGTAGTGTTGCTAAATATCCTTTTCCTTTTTTAGAAGCCATCTTTTTTAATGTATCATTAGTAAATACAATAGAGACAAGCTCTCCAGTATCATCTAGTGGGGTGGTAGCTATAACCTCAAAACCTGCTTTTTTAAGTTTTGCTTTCGCCTTCTTGGCATCTATTAAATCAGCTCGTAAATAGGCAGAGATACGACCCTTATCAACATCACCTACCATCACTTTTGAGTGAGATAGAGAAGCCCCTACTCCACCTTTACCATAACGCTCTTCACTAGTAAGATAGTTTGGTGGTACTCTTTTTGAAAACTTAATGCTTCTATCACTATAGACTATCTCTTTGGGTCTATTGTAATGTACCTCTACTTTAGGAATAGAGACATTCACTTCTGGAACTTCAGGTATCTTAATCTCAATCACATTAGAAGTGTTCGACTCAGCAAAAATAGTACTTGGTAGCAATAGTGATATTGTAGAAAGTAATAAAACTTTTTTCATAATACAACTCCTCTTGATAATTCTAAATATTTATATTTATAATAACATTTTTTTATACTTAAGAGTAATTTTAGTGATTTGATTAGAGAGGATAAGAGAGAAAAGCTACCAAAGGTGACCACCTTTAGTAGCAATAAATTTAATAGTTGAAACTATTTAGCATCTTTAGCTGTATCTGATGCCTCTGTTGTTGCTGTTTTAGTTGTATCTGTTGCATCATCAGAAATTGTTTTTACATTTGTTGTTGCATCTGTAGAAGCTTGTTTAGCTGTACTTGATGCTTCTGTTGTTGCTGTTTTAGTTGTATCTGTTGCATCATCTGATACTGTTTTTACTGATGTTGTTGCA
>JALVEV010000014.1 GCA_027030605.1 Campylobacteraceae bacterium
CTAAGTCCAAATCACCAATCTGTTTTGCCATAGCTCCCATACCTGGAATCATGCCCATAATAGATTTCATGCTCCCTAGCTTTTTCATCGACTCCATCTGCTCTAAAAAGTCATTGAAGTTAAACTTACCTTTTCTAATCTTTTTGTTAAGCTGTTTTGCCTGTTTCTCATCTATAATATTTGCCGTTTTTTCAGCCAAAGACTCCAAGTCTCCTGCACCCATAAGACGAGAAACTATTCTGTCAGGAATAAACTGTTCAAGGTCAGGCATCTTCTCCCCTGCTCCAATAAATCGTAATGGAACACCAACTTGATGAGCAATACCAAGTGCAATTCCCCCTTTAGAGTCACCATCAAATTTAGTTAGAACAACACCTGTAATACCTATCTTATCTTTAAATGTTTGAGCCGTACGAACAGCGTCCATTCCTGTCATGGCATCTGCAACATAGAAGAGTTCATCAGGTTGTGCAACCTTTTTAATATTTGCCAACTCCTCCATCAACTCATCATCAATCGCTAAACGCCCTGCTGTATCTATTAGCACTACATCATAAAGCTCTTTTTTAGCTTTGGTTAATGCCTCTTTTACAATCTGTTCAGGTGTTTTACTCTCATCAGCAACAAGTGTTACATCAATCTGTTCACAAATCTGTCGAAGTTGCTCAACGGCTGCTAAACGTTGTAAGTCTCCTGCCGCAACAAGTACCTTTTTCTTCTTCTGCTCTTTTAAGAAGTGAGCCAATTTACCTGTAGTAGTTGTCTTACCAGAACCTTGAAGACCTATCATAAGTACTACTGTTGGTGGCTTAGAGGCAAAGACAAATCCTTGATTTCCTTTGGCTGTCAAGATGCGTGTTAACTCTTTCTCTAATGCTCTTAGAAACTTCTCTTTTCCTACATCGCCTTTAACCTCTTTTTCTACATTGGTCAAAAGCTCTTTTACAACTTTGTGATGAACATCTGCTTTTAGTAGCGATTTTTTAAGTTCTGTAAGTGCTTTTTTTAATGCTTTATCGTCATCGTAAAAACGAATCTTATCTATTGCACCTTTAAAACTATTGGTTAGGGTATCAAACATCTATGGCTCTCTTTTTTAAAAATTATTGTGATTTTAACAGAAAAATCCTAATTATCGTCTTTCTTACTATCTTTCTTATCTTTTGGTGACTTCAAAACAAAATAAAAAACAACTAATATAACTACATAACCAAGATAATAAAATATATTCTCTTCAGGTAAAGTTCCATTCATAATCTCACTCCTTATTTATATTTTTGAATATCTTTAGGCTCTTTAGCCTCAAAAGCATAACCTAAAAGAGAAATTGCTTTTGCATGAAGTAAAATTCTCTTTGAACGTGTCACCGAACCGTAACGCTCATCACCCACAATAGGGTGACCAATACTAGAGAGGTGAACCCGAATCTGGTGGGTACGTCCTGTCATAATCTCAATCTCAACTTTAGACTTTTTACCCTGAATCTCCAATGGTTTTACTACTGTTACAGCAGGTCTCCCTCGCTCTTCGTTAATCTCTGAAAATGCTTTTCCACCCTGTTTATGGGTAGCAATAGGAGCATCAATGGTAACCTCTTCACAAAAGACCCCCTCAACCCAAGCGACATAACGTTTTTTGACTTTTCGCTGTTTAAAAGCTTGAATGGCATCTTGTAAAAATTCGTCATTTCGAGCAAAAAGAAGTACCCCAGAGGTATCACGGTCAAGTCTGTGAATAAGCTCTGCTTTCTCCTCTTCCAAGGCATCTGCTAACTCATAGGTATCTAATAAAGCTGGTTTATTAATAGCTACAATATTTTCATCTTGATAGATAATTTTTACTTTATCTAATGTCTCTACACGAAAACGTGTATCGTTTGGCATCTCTGCTCTTGCAATCTTGATTTTTCTATCAAGGTAGTAGACCAATCCTCGGTCAATCAACTCTTTTGCTTTTTTATTTGAGATACCCTCTTGGGTAGCTAATAGTTTATAGGCTTTTTCCATTGTCAAACTCTTTCATAATAGTTAAAAACGCATCAGTCAAAGGAAAACTGAGTTGTTTGATTTTACTTGTCTCTCCAGATTTAAACTTAATGTCACTCTTGGCAACTTTAAAACTTTTAGACAAAAATTTTACCAACTCTTTGTTGGCTGCACCCTCAACGGCTGCTGCTTTTACTCTAACCTTTAGAGCATCTTCACCATAAAGCCCTGAAAACTCATTTTTACTAGAGGCAGGTTGAGCTTTTATATTGAGTATTACCACTCCATCTTCTACACTATAACACTTCATTAATTGAATCCAAAATAGGTTGAATATCAGTAGTTTGGGTAATACGTGTTGGCTTAAGCTGTGCATGTTGTTGCAGTCGTCGTACTAAACTTGCCTCACTTACAATAGTAATTCCCTCTATCACCGAGAAGATATCACGTTGATTAAAGTAGTGTTCTCCTGAGATAATCTTACATCCAAATTGAGCAGCTTCTGCTGCATTATGTCCACCAACTTTAGCAAAAGCACCACCCAAAATAACAATATCGGAGATAGCGTAAATATTTACCAACTCACCCAAAACATCTACCACAACAATATCAGAGTTTAATGCTTCACTCTCTGAATATTTATGCCAAACATAATGCTCCTCTTGTGCAACTTGCTTTACCAATTGGTTTACCTCTTCAAAACGTTCAGGGTGACGTGGTACTAAAACAAGCCGTGCTGTTGGCTCCACTTCTTTTAACTTCACAAAGGCATCTAAAATTAACTTCTCCTCTGTAGGATGAGTACTTGCCCCACAGATTAGAAGTGTTTTTGGTTTGGTTAGATTTTTTGTCGCTTTAGGAATATTTGAGAGTTTAATGTTTCCAATCACTCGAATATTTTTAGCTCCTAACTTCTCTAAACGCTCTTTATCTATCTGACTTTGTGCATATACCTCATCAATATATTTAAAAATTTGTCTATATAACCAAGCCATTCTCTTATATTTAGGAAAAGAACGGTCACTCATTCGTGCATTAATAAGCATACTCTTAGCCCCTCTACTCTTTGCTAAAGCAAAAAGTAAGTACCAAAACTCAGCCTCCATTACTAAAAGAATCTTCTGAGGTTTTAACCATGAAAATAGTAGAGGCTCAAACGGTAAATAACGACTCTGATTAGGTTGTTTTTGTGAAATTGCTTCATACCCTGTTTGAGTAGTAGTTGTCAAACGCAATAGCTCCATTGGTAACTTCTCCAACAAGGGATAAATTGCCCTAGCCTCTCCAAAACTACAAACATGAAACCAAATTCCATTTTTACTCAATGGTGGATTATGTTTTAGAAAAAATCGTGCAGGAAGAGAAACGCTATATTTAACATTACGTTTTGAGAGAAAAAAAATAAAAGGAAGTGCCAGTAGATAAGCTACTGACAAAAGTATTGTATAGATTAGAAAAAAAAGTTTATCCATCTTCCAACACTTTCAAGAGAAACAAAAAAAGCAATTAAGCCTCTTCTGTCTGTGCCTCAAGATACATAATTCTACCACAGTGAGGACAGGTAATAATCTCTTCTGACTTAATTAAAGAGGCATAAGTACTGTCATTAAGCTTCATATAACACCCATAACAAGCCTGTTTCTTAACAGGAACAACAGCTGTATTTCTAGCCCAAACACGGATTTTTTCATAAAAAGATAAAATTTTCATATCCAACGCCATTGTTTTACTGTTACGCTCTTCAAAAAGTCTACCTTTGTTTGCATCAATATTAGCTAACTTCTCATTCACTTCAGCAGAGACTTTTTCTAACTCTTCATTAGCAGCTTCAAGTGCTTTGTTTGCCTCTTCAATCTCAGCTGCTTTTGCATCCAAAATAGCTTGATGTCGTTCAATTTCAGCATTGGCATGAGCTAACTTCTCTTTAGCTAACTCTGTCTCCATAGAGAGTGCTTTCATCTCTTTTTCACTAGTTACCATATCGAACTTAGCTTTACTTGCAATAAGTTGCTCATTCAAGGCTTTAATCTGCTCTTCATAAGAGGCAATGGTTGTTTTCGCTTTTTCAGAAGTTTCAGTAAGCTCAGCAATCTTCTCAAGAATCTCATCTCTTTTTTGAACTCTTCTTGCCAATTTTTTCTGTGCTGTTTCAATAAGTGGCGTAAAGTCATCAATCGACTTGTCTAGCTTTGAAAGTTCAATTAACTCTTCTAAATGTTTATTCAATCTCTATCCTTTGGGGTTTAAAGCGTAATTATGCAGTACCAATTTGCAAAAAATAATCTATATTATTTCAAACGGGTTTTGTGATTGCGTGATTATACCCAAAACTCCTAAATTTTCCAACTCGTCTCTAACTATCTGGGCAAAAAACTGCTCACTCTCATAGTGTCCAATATCTACCATCATAAGGTTTTGGCTCATCGCTTTCATGGCATCATGATACTTAATGTCCCCTGTTAAAAAACAGTCAGCGTTCACCTCATCCATAAGCGAAGCCCCTGCTCCTGTGGTTAAGGCTATGGAAGTGATTTTTTGTTTTGGAGAGACAACTTTTAAAACTTCTAATCCTAATTTCTCTTTTAAAAGTGCCAAGAGTTCATCTTTTGACCACTCACCAGTAGTTCGACAGATAAAATCTTCTTGTGACTCTTTTTTAAAGCCTAAAACCTTTTCAAAAACATAAGTATTTAGATGTGTCTTGTCAAAGTTGGTATGCATGGCAATGAGTGAAAGATTTTTTTTGACCATAATCTCAAGCAGATTTGCAGGGTAAACAGAAAAATCAAGTGCTTTAATTCCTGAAAAGATAAGTGGATGATGGACTATAAAAAGGGTGTTCTCTTTAGCTTGTTCTAAACTCTCTTTGTCAAGGTCAAGCCCTAGAGCAATGTGTTGAAACTCTCGTTCCATATCACCCACAAGTAGACCTGAATTGTCCCATTTTTCTTGGAGTTCAAAGGGGCTTATTTCATTTAATTTTTCGTATATCTCTTTTATTTTCATTGTTGTTTCCGTAGGGTGTAGACCCCGTCTACACCGTATTATTTATATCTGTAATTTTATTATATATTGAATTTGGTTTTGACGGTGTTGTCAGGGGACAATACCCTACGCATTCACACGCTTATTACGCTCATCCTCTTGCTCTTTGTACAGTTTAGCACACCCAATCGCCAATTCTCGAACCTTTAAAATATAATTTTGCCGTTGAGCTTGTGAAATCGCTTTTCTAGCATCAAGTACATTAAACGCATGACTCGCCACCATACATTGGTCATAAGCAGGAAGGGGCAAACCATTATCAAGACACAATTTACACTCAGCCGAAGCATCATCAAAATCTTTAAGCAACTTCTCTACATTGGCTACTTCAAAATGGTACTTAGAGAACTCATACTCGCTCTCTTTATGCACATCTGCATAAGTTGTAACATTATCGCCTTGTCTGTTCCAAACAATATCAAAGACCGATTCAACCCCTTGTAGATACATAGCCAATCTCTCTGTACCATAAGTAATCTCAACAGCCACAGGGTCACAAGCAACTCCTCCTACTTGTTGAAAATAGGTAAATTGAGTAACCTCCATACCATCAAGCCAAACCTCCCAACCAAGCCCCCAAGCTCCAAGTGTTGGAGACTCCCAATTATCTTCTACAAAGCGTATATCATGCTCTTTTAGATTTAATCCTAAATACTCTA
>JALVEV010000015.1 GCA_027030605.1 Campylobacteraceae bacterium
CATTAAGAGAGTTAGAAAAAGATGAAGTCTTAATGATACTTGGAAAGGGTGATGAGGATACCATAGAAATTAAAGGCAAGAAGTTTCACTTTGATGACCGTGAGATTGTGAGGGCTTTGTTGGCTGAGATGTAAAATTTCTTAAAAGGGTAGCATGTTTAAAGTAATTTTCTTACTCTTTTTTGCAGTAAGATTGCTTTTCTCTTTAGAGGTATCTCATCAAGAGTTATTTGAAAATTTACTTCTTCACTCTAAAATCTACATAGATAAAACTAACAGCTTAACTATTGATACTATACAAACTCAATACTTTAAAAAAAATCATCAAAAAACTCTAACCTTTGGCTACTCTCCAAACATAACAGTATGGGTAGAGTTCAAGCTTGAAAATAGTAGTGACAAAAAGATAGAAAAAATCATAGAGTACGCCAATCCACTAACTACTAATGTTACCTTTTTTGACACACAATCAAATAAAATTTTCAAAGATGGACTACTCCATATTAATCCAAATAGAGAGAGTATAAACCCTATATTTCCTATAACACTAGAGCCTCATAGCTCTAAAACTTTTTACATTAAAGCCTATTCACACATTACTACCCTTATTGTCTCTTTGAACCTATGGGACAAAAAGAGTTTTTACAAACATGAGATAAAGCATCAATTTATCTTAGCTATGTTTTTTGGGGCGATGGCAATTATTGTTCTCTATAATTTTTTAATCTATTGGGGAACAAAAGAGCTTAGTTACCTATATTATGTTCTCTTTTTTCTCTCTATTGCTATTCATCATATGCTCTATCGAGGTTTAGCAGGGCTATACTTGTTGTCTCCTTATGAGGTAGCGTTAAGTGTAGAGTTTTCTTCTTTTTTTGTAGCTCTTCCTGCTCTTTTTTTGGCACTCTTTACACAGAAGATTTTAGAGTTAAAGCAGTATCCTAAACTAAATAGACTCTTAAATTACTATTTAGCCCTTTTTCCTCTTTTGATAGTACTATTTCAAGTAATGGAGTTAAATAGATACAAAAATCTATTCTCTGCTATACTTATTGTTTTTCTATTTTTTATTATTGTCTATAGTGCAAAAAAGAGAAATCGACAAGCCTATTTTCTTATTGTGGGGTGGTTTTTTTCTATTATGTCAGGGGTTTTAATGTACCTTTCTAGTGCAGGTATTTTTGATATATTCTCCTTAAATAAGTTGAAAAAGGATTTTTGCATAATCTCGTCACAGGTAGTATCACAGATTATATTTCTTTATATTTTTTAAATTTGAAAAAAATTTTTTTTTATTGTTTTGTGATACTACCTGTGACGGGATTTGGTTATGATTCTTGTAGATTTAGTTTCATCGTACATATTTTGTTGTTTACAATAAACTGAATCAAACTTAATAAAAAAGGAAAAACAAAATGATTTCTACTAAGAAAAAAAGAGGTAATTTTTATCTCTCTATTGCTACTATATCCATTCTATCAATATCAGTAGCTAACGCTGGATTTAATTTTGGAAATGAAAAGAATGATACACTATCAGAAATAGACAAAAAAATATCTAAAGATATTGAATCTAGAATTTTAAAAAAGAAGAATACACCTACTGTAGATAGAGTATTAAAAATACCTAAAGTATATGGCGAAGGTCTATATAAGCTTTTAAATATACCAAAAGGAGCAAAAGGTTTTATTGATGATGAGAAAGAGATAAAACTAACGGTTACTATAAAATTTGATAGAGTGAAAAAAGAGGCACCAAATGCTTCTATGTCAACAACTATTGATGATTTTGGAAAAGCTATCACCATGATGAATGGCAAAAGAGTTGATAATAAGGAGATTGAGAGACAAAAAGAGGAGATTAAAAAAAGAAGTAGAGAATATGTTTTAAAGAAAAAAGCTAGTATACGAAAGTCTCTTAAACTCTTTAAAATGACAAATACTTTTATGCAAGATACTAAAGGTTTAGATAAAGCTTTGGTAGATGGTAAAAATAGTTTTGAAGTAGTACTTAAAAAAGGTGATATTCAGAAATTTATTAAATATAATTCTAAATCTTTAGTTTTTATCTCTTTGACTCCGACAGGTGCTAATACAATTAGTGATGCAATGTTGTCAACTAGAGTTGATCCATGGGCAATAGACTATTCAAATCGTAGAGGAAATGGTATTGGAATCTATGTTAGTGAATGGAGTGGATGTCCTGCTAATAGTCATATTAGTAATTATATGCGACTTGGATTAAATGTAAGTGATAACCATAGCGAAAATGTAACAGGTATTGCAAGAGAAGTTTCACCAGATTCGTATATCTATTGTAAAAGATTAAATAATAGTAATGGTGAAGGTCGTCCAACTCTTCCTACTAATGCTGACAGAGCAGGACATAATGGAAATCCAGCAGTATTAGTAGAAAGTTATTCTTTTGGCTATTATGGAAGTGGAACTTCATACACAAATCAATATCGTAGTACAGATAGAGATTGGAGTAATGAAGTTTTAGATGAGGATATGATTGTAATTGTGGCAGCGGGAAATAATCATGATATGAATATTTCTTCTCCAGGAAAAGGTTTTAATGTAATTACTGTTGGTAATTATGATGATTCTTCAGACACAATAGCGACTTCCTCTTGTTTTGCTGACCCTGAAACAGGTATTAATAAGCCTGAAGTTGTAGCTCCAGGGACAAATATTGTTGCTGGTGGACATACCATGACTGGCACTAGTATGGCTGCACCACATGTTGCAGGATTTGCAGCTGATTTACTTTCCCAATACTCTTGGTTACAATTAAGACCTTATTATTTTAAAGCTTTTCTTTTAGCCAGTGCCACAAAGTCAATAAGTGGAGGAACAGATAAAGTAGGTGTTGGGGGTATAGATTTCTATGATTCAGTGTATAATGGTACAAACCAATGGTGGACAGGAGATTTTAGTCATGCAGCTTCACATGATGGTGGTTCATATAGTACAAAAATTGAAAAAACTTATAATTTAAGTTCAGGTAGAGATGTCCGTGTTGCTATTTCTTGGCTTAATGATGGTGATTATACCTTAAATCATCGAACAGATTTACATCCTATTGGTAAAGATTATGACTTAAGAGTATATGACCCAGACGGAAATTATGTTGGAGGTAGTGCATCTTGGGACAACTCTTATGAAATAGTCAATTTTCATACAAATAAATCAGGTAATTATAGATTTGTAGTCAATGAATATACAGAAAGAGACACTTCAATAGATATGTTTTTAGGCATGTCTATAAGCTGGTAATATATATGTATCTCTAAATTTTAAAATTTAGGGATACTTTACACATAATCTACATTTTTTTATATTACAATGAATTACAATAAAAAATATTAAAAGGATATCTTATGAAAACAGCATTTTTATCAATCATAACTTTTTTACTTATTTTAACAGGATGTGATAGTAGTTCCTCAAATAATAAGCAAGAGATAGAAGCAAAAGTTAAAAATATCATTACTAAAGAGATTAGATATGATTTTGGAAAAGTAGAACTAATCAACAAGAAAAAATATTTTGAACTTTTAGATAATCAAGAAGATTTAAATCTTTTGATAGATGAATTAAACAATGTATTGTATGAGAACAATGTATCTAAACAGAGTATTGATTTTAGTAAATATAATGTTTTGGTTTATTACACAAAATATAATGCACAAGACCAACTAAATGAGTATAGGGAAAATATAACCATAGAAGATAATATTGTCAAAATTAAACAACAATTTACAGGACATCTAAAAGCAGAAGAGGATTATTTTGGTAGAGCCATACAGATACGAGTTTATAAAGTAGAAAAATCACTAAAAAACATTATGATGATTCATGAAGATGAAGTTAGCACAATAAATTTAGATAAGTTAAATATCAATGATGAAAAAAGAGTTATCAATTTTTTTACGAAAGATAGCTATAGAGAGATAGAGGCTATAAAAGTCTTTGATACAAACAGTAGTTATCAAGCTTTTTTAACCAATGAGTATAATTCAACCAAACTTTTAAATAAAGAGATAGACTTCAATAAATATAGAGTTCTATTTGTATCAAACATATACGGCTCTTTAGGACATATATATCAAATAGAGGAGTTGATTACTTTTCCAACTAGTTCAGAAGCTAAAATTGAACATAAATTAATTGTACCAAAAGACATGTATATAGATGGAGGGAGTAGTGCAATGGAATCAATTATTAGAGTTTATAAAATTTCACGAGATATTACAACTGTTGAAGTGAAGCATTTTGAGGATAGTGTGGAAGTTGATATGGAGAGTGGAGAGTAAATTTTAATGATAGACCCCTATATTCTTTTAACTATAATGATGAAGCTCCTATATCTGTTAATATAGAAAAACAGGGAAATAAAATCAATATAAAAGAAACCCAAGATTTATCTAATGGAAGAATGAGATGTATGTGTTTACGTGATTTAGATATGGTTATAGATAAAATAAGTACTGATGTTTATGAAATTAATATTGATGAAGAATTTGCTGATGATATTTCATTTATAGTTAATCTTGAAGATAAAAAAGAGGGAATGGTTAGTTATGAGCGATTGACTTATCCTTATGATTCATATTGATTTATTTTAGAGTTTGATTTGTGACACTAGTTGTGATGGGATTTTACTATAATAAGATAGTAGCACTTAAGAAAATAAAATGATAGAGTGGGAAATAATGAAATGGTCAATAGTAGTAATAGTATTCATTTTTTTTAGTGGTTGTACATACCATTCATACGATAAAGAGAGATATAAATCTTGGTACAATAAGAAAGAGAGTCAATCATCTAAAAGAGAGGGGCGAACTCCACATTATATAGATAGTAGAGATTTATTATAAAAATGAAAAAACTACTATTAATCACCTTCCCACTATTCCTAACAGCCGAAACCTTTATTGTCCCCGATGACTATAAAATCACTAAAGATAAAACAATAGACTATATCTACTCTGATGAGTATGAGCCTATTTTACCTGATATTAAAGCGTATCAAGAGGAAGTCCTAACCCAATATGAAAAAGATTTTGGATTTAAACTTGATGATAAACTGCAAGTAGGATTAGCTTCACTCAATAACCAAGATGCTAATGGATTTTCTACTCAAGTACCTTTTAATATGCAGGTATTTTATGGTTCAGGCTCTATGTTTGTTGACTATTTTTGTGAGAGTTCTTGGTTAAAAGGGCTAATTGACCATGAGACAGCTCATAACTTTCAAGTGAATCCAAAAGAGAATTGGTTAGCTAAAGCTTCGCATAAAGTATTTGGAAATGTAAAGATGATAGATACACCTTTAATACCTCTCTTTCCTGTTCCAAATAGTTTTGAAAATCCCTTTATATTAGAAGGAAATGCTGTACTAAATGAGTCTCGATTTGGAAATGGTGGACGACTCTATAGTGGTTATGCTTTGGCAGAAGTAGTAGCAATGGCTCGTGCAGGAGAGATTCGTCCTGAATTGATGTATAACAGAACATTAAAATTTCCTTATGGAGAGAAAAACTATATTGTCGGTGGATTTTTTCAAAAATTTCTGATGCAAAGGTATGGAAT
>JALVEV010000016.1 GCA_027030605.1 Campylobacteraceae bacterium
AAGTATGCTTCAACTAAATGATATAAATAGCTCACAAATTGCTAAAGCACTCAAACCTCATCAACTCTATATTGACTTTGCACGAGGCAATGACAACTACTACATATTTACACTTGACCATCAAAATCTAGTTACCTTTCAAGAGATTGAGGCAAACCAAACTAAACTTATTGACCAATATATTAAAGCCTATCGAGAGAACTGTAGTTATATGGCTAAAAACCTAAAAACCATAACAGCCAATCAAGAGCAACAATCCATAAACAAGGCACAAAGAGTTTTGTCAAAGCTCTATGATGTAATTGTAAAAGAGTATCTGCCTACACAACTTAAAGGTGTTAGGCAACTTATTATCTCTTCTGATGGGCTACTAAACTACTTTCCCTTTGAAGCACTCTACCATAAGGGTCACTATTTTGTTGAAAACTATACCATCAACTACATCTCTTCAGGAAAAGAGTTTATAAGGCAAACCAAACTCTACCAAAAAAATCCAAAAAAGAGCATGACTATCTTTGCTAATGCTAACTTTGATGCTATTGTTAAAGCTCCTATGCTATTTGGAAACCCACATAAAGAGAAAATAGAAAAAATCTTTACCAACTTAGGACGAAGTGAGATAGATATTGTCAAAAAGTACTACCCTAATGCTACTGTTTTTGAAGAGAGCAATGCTACCATTGCCAACTTGGTTACAGCTCCTAGCTCTAAAATATTGCATATCTCAACACATGGGCTACTCCTAAAAGATAAAACCATTAAAAACCCTATGTTAAAGTCGGTACTTGTTTTTGCAGGGGCAAATCAAAATCAAAAAAATGCAACCATTTCAGCTCTTAGACTATCTGCCTTAGATTTGCACAATACAGAGCTAGTCGTTCTCTCGGCTTGTCAATCAGGATTAGGAGAGATACATCAAGCAGAAGGGGTTGTGGGACTACCTAAAGCACTGCTCCAAGCAGGAGCAAAAAATGTTATTATGAGCCTTTGGACGGTAAGTAATGTAGAGTCTGCTAAACTTATGGACTACTTTTATGGTAACATTTCAAAAGGGCTTTCCTACAGCGAAGCTCTACAACAAGCAAAACTAAGCATGATAACAATGCACCCATACTTTTGGAGTGCATTTGTTTTAAGTGGATTATAGGAGAGATTATGCCAAAGATTATAATAGGTACGCTACTACTTTTTTCTCTAATGCTTTTAGGAGAAACAACACCCGTTGATGAGGGAAATAAACTTGATAAACCACCCGTTGATGAGGGAGATAAAATTACTCATAAAGAGGATACCATAAAAGGTTCAAAAGATGTAAATAACACATTTGAGTCAAAAAAACAGTCGTTAGCAAAACTCAAAAAGTATCTCTATATTAGACGTAAAAATATAAGTCACCCTCCGTTTAAATGTCTCTTAATTGATGGAAAGAGTAATAAGATAAAGACACTTTTTGTTGAGAAGAGTAGTGTTAATAGTATTAACTTTAAGGTAGATAAGTCTATGTTAAAAGTTGATGATGCTGTTGTGGTTATAAACAGTAAGGACTCTAAAGAGAATCCTACAGGTAAGGAGGCTATTGTTCAGGTTAATATTGTTGAATAATAAAGCATCACTATTCATAGTGATGCTAAAATCTATTTGTCTTTTTAATAAGAGACAACAAAGCCACCAACTCTACCTGCATAAGCTCTTGCTGATGAACGACTACTAAAGCCTGTTAAAATTACTTTATAATAGCGTCCAATTTTCTTAACAATAGCTGGATGCTCTCCATGTTGCATATCTGCAACCTCTTGAGCTTTTTCTCTTGAGGAGAATGCTCCAATCTGAACACCAATTCCTCCACTAGATGAGTAACTACCACTTGAAGCGGGAGTACCATAAGGGTCATTAACTGTATATGTTGTCCCACCACCATAAGATGGTTCAGGAGTATACCCTCCACCACTCATGCTTCCACCTTGAACAATAAATGCCCCAGGGAAACGTGTATTTTTAAGGCGATTTGCTTCTGCTACAGATGAGATACCTGTTATAATCACTTTATTCATCGGTCCACGCTGAATATAAGCTGATTGCCCAGGAGCTAATGAGAGTGAATTTTTAAACTGTTCAGCAGCATAATAATCTTTTAAAGCAGCTACTTGAAGATGGATACCTCCACCTCCTTGCCCTGTTGTTGGTGCAGGTGTAGGATAACTTGTTGCTGGTTGAGAAGCACCACTAGCATAAGGGTCTGGATAAGAGGTTGCTCCTCCTGTCTCATAAGGGTTAGTGTAAACTGGTTGAGATGTTGCAGGTGATTGAGGATAAGTCGTTGTTGCTGGTTGAGGGTAAGTTGTTGTAGACGATGCAGGATAAGTCGCACCTGAAGTTGTTATAACCGTATTGTCTGTAGGAATTTGATTATAATCAACACTAGAGGTTGAAGTAGTTCCCGCATTTGGGTCTTCATAAACAATAGGAGCTGCTTCTTCATAAACAGGTTGTTGAGGGTCAGTATAGACAGTTTGCGGAGATTGAACTTGTTGTTGTGCAGGTTTTACACAACCTGTTGCTAAAATAGCAATGGCCACCGTTGCAAATAGTGTAGTTGTATATTTCATAATTGGTTCCCTTTAAACATTTTTACTATTATAGCAGTCTATAGGTATTAAAAATATTAATATTTGTGTTTTATTTCAAATTTTATTGTTGCTTATTAAGTGTTCTCTCTCTTCGACTCGATACAGAAAAGCGTAATAAATCATCTGTTGTCTTTATATATTGAGGTAAATTTTTAAAGCTCAATTCCAATAATTTAGAGGTTACAAGAGCATCAGAAAAGGCTCGATGCTGTGTATGTTCCCCAAGTTCCAAAGTCTCACCTAAATAGGCTAAACCATAACGTTCACTCTGAATAGTTCGTCTTGCTAAGTCTATAGAGCAGAGCTTTTGATTGCCAATAGTACCTAAACCAAAACGGTCAAAAGAGTAGTTTAAAAAACCATAATCAAAATTTGCATTATGAGCTACAAATATTGCATCGTCTAAAAAGGTACGCAATTTTGTTAAAACTTCTAAACAACTAGGAGCATCTTCTAAATCTTCTGGAACAATCCCTGTTACCTTTGTAATATATTCAGGAATAAATGTACAAGCAACAAAACTCTCAAAACAGTCAATAATCTTACCATTTTGAACCATAACCGCTCCAACCTCAATCACTTGAGCTGATTCAGGTTTAGAACCATTAGTTTCAATATCTATAACACAATATTTTTGCTCTTGATATGGAGTAAAATAGGTCTCTAAACGATACTTACCCTCTTCGTAAACAATAGGGTAACCTGAAGCCTGAAGCAGTATAAAAAGTGTATCAGTATCTTCAAATAGTGTAGTGTGTTTTTTGACAATTCTTTCATAAGAAGCTGGTGACAAATAACCATCATTTCTTCTAAATGCTGCTGTTAATTCCTCATAGACTCTTTGCATTGGCAATAAACTTTGTCACCTTTTGGTAATCTTTTTTTCCTTTGATGCGTTCAACACCCGAACTCACATCAACACCATAAAAATTATACTTTTTTAGTTCATCTAAATTATCAGGGGTTAAACCACCTGCCAAGATAATTTTAGAACAATCAATGCCATCAAACCACTCCAAATTAAGTCGTTTTCCTGACCCACCATACTCTTCACAATAGACATCTACCAAACGATAACGGTCACTATATTGTAAAATATCCTCTTTACTTTTAGCACGAACAACTGGTAAGGTTTTTGACCCTATCATATCTAGTGCCTCTTCATCTACCTCAAAATGAATTTGACAAAGTGTCAAGTCACAATATTTTGAAATAGTCTCTATAGTATCAATTCCCTCATTAACAAATAGTCCCACTCTTCCAATAAAAGGTGGTAATCTGTCAATAATTTTTTTTGCATTTGCAGGGGTTATGTACCGTGGTGAATCTTGATAAAAAACAAAACCAAGGGCATCAGCTCCAGCCTCAATCGCTTGTATTGCATCTTGAAAATTGGTAATACCACAAATCTTTACTCTCATTAAAACTCCTAAACTACCCTAAAAGTGAAAAATTATATCTTTAAAGAGTCTATAGAGTGCTTATAACCCTCTTTATTTCCAAAAACATATGACCCCGCGACTACAACATTCACACCTGCCTCTTTTAACTCATGAATATTTTGGTCATTAACCCCACCATCAACCTCTATAAGACAATCTGGATTATACTTTTCTATAAGTTTTTTTAGTCGTTTAGCCCTCTGTAGAACATTACCAATAAACTTTTGACCACCAAATCCAGGGTTAACCGACATCAACAGTACCATATCGACATCAGCCAACAAAAACTCAACAGCTTCAGGTGGAGTATGAGGATTTAGAGTAATAGCAGGACGAATACCTAAAGAGCGAATCTTTTGAATCAGTCGATGAGGATGCTTCTCCTCTTCTATATGAAATGAGATAAATTCTGGCTTCAAAGAAGCAAAAAGGTCAACAAAAAAAGTATTGTTCTCTACCATTAAATGGATATCAAGTGGTTTAGTTGCCACTTTAGCCACAGCCTCAACTACTACAGGACCGATGGTTAAATTTGGGACAAAGTGACCATCCATTACATCTACATGAACCAAGTCACACCCTGCTTCACAAATCGCCTCTACATCTCGTGCCAAATTCCCAAAATCGGCAGAGAGAATACTTGGAGCTACCAACATCTAAAATCCTAGTTTTAAATTTGGCGTATTATATTGATTTTTTGCTGTTATATATCTATATAATAACATGATAAAATTGTTACTTTAAAGATAAAGTAGTATTTTAAATCACATTTTATAATTTAAAAAACTTTTTATTATTAATTTCTTCTTATAATAAATTAATACTAATTTTAAAGGAATAACATGAAAAAGATAGCTACTACTACCTTACTTCTATTATCAACCTCTCTACTAACTGCTGAAACACCTAAAGAGTTTAATGGTGCATTAAAGCTAGGTACATTAGGATATGGAGTTGATATTTCAACACCAATTAAAGAGTCTCTCTCTGCAAGATTTAACATTAATGGATTATCTTATACAGACTCACAAAGCTCTGATGATAATGATTTTGAAGGAACATTAGACCTCTTTACTCTAGGTGCAGTGGTCGACTACTATCCCTTTTCAACTAACTTTAGACTCTCATCTGGTCTCTACTACAACGGTAATGGATTTTCAGGCACGGTAACACCAAACGCAACAGTGAAAATAGATATAAATGACAAAGAGTATTCATCATCAGAAATAGGTCATTTAGACTCAACTGTCTCTTTTAATAGCATTGCTCCTTATTTAGGTTTAGGATGGGGAAATGATGCACACGATAAAGGGTGGGGATTTACCTTTGACTTGGGAGTCTTGTACCATGGAACACCAAAGGTTAAGCTCACTGCTGTAGATGTTAATCCTTTGGTAGCTGATGAAGTTGCCACAAATGTTAAAATAGAAGAGGAGAAAGCAAACAGTGACCTCTCTAGTTTTAAATTTTTTCCTGTCCTATCAATAGGGGTAAACTATACTTTTTAA
>JALVEV010000017.1 GCA_027030605.1 Campylobacteraceae bacterium
AGATGTCAATGTTCAACGCCCTTACCGCTTTGGGTATGGATATGATGACAAAAATTTTAATGGTAAAAAAGATAATGGAGAAGAGAAAGTCTATTTTGAATTTTCAGACTACTCAACCTCTTATATCTTTTACGAAAGCAAATAAAACTTAACACAAAGGAAAAACAAAATGAGATTCATTTCAACAGATAATGCACCAGCTGCCATTGGTCCCTACTCACAAGCTGTCGTTGTTAATGGTATTATTTATACTTCAGGACAGATAGGAATGGATGAGAAAGGTGTTATCGTCGCCGATGATGTAGTGAACCAAACCCACCAAGTTATGAAAAACTTATTTTATGTACTTGAAGCTGCAGGAGTTCACTTTAATGATGTTATTAAAACAACTATCTACTTAACAAATATGGATGACTTTGCGAAAGTTAATGAAGTTTATGCTCACTACTTTGGTCACCATAAGCCTGTAAGAAGTACTGTTGCAGTTAAGACTCTACCTAAAAATGTACTTGTAGAGATTGACTGTATAGCACTTGCCAATACAGATTTTCATATCTAATCTCCTTTAAGCTATCTTATACCCTATGAACCTCACTCTCCCAAATCAAAGATTAGAGGAGAGTGAGATTCATGTAGTTATAGACCCTTTTAAAAATAAAAAAATAGATATAAAAACTATAGAGTATAAATAAATCTTTAGTTATAATCTTTCCATATAAGAAGAAGGATTATTATGAACGAACAAACCCTTGCTATCCACGCAGGATATGACAAAGACTCTATGGGAACCATGGCTGTCCCCATTTACCAAACCACAGCTTATGAGTTTAAAGATACCGAACATGCAGCCAATCTTTTTGAGCTAAAAGAGTTAGGTAATATCTACACACGGCTTATGAACCCAACAACCGATATATTTGAGAAACGTTTTGCAGCACTTGAACATGGTGTGGCGGCTATTGGAACTGCATCGGGAATGGCTGCCATTTTTTATGCCATTGCCAATGTAGCTGAAGCAGGAGACAATATTATAGTTGCTAAACAGGTTTATGGAGGAACTACAACTCTTACAGGACACACAATTAAACGTTTTGGCATAGAGACACGCTACTTTGACATAACCAATCCATCAGAGATAGAAGCACTTATTGATGAAAAGACAAAAATTATTCTCTTTGAGAGCATTACTAACCCTAGTGTTGATGTAGCTGATTTTGATGCTATTGTTGCCATTGCTAAGAAACATAATGTTATGACATGTGTAGACAATACTGTAGCCACTCCAATCTTTTGTAAACCAATTGATTTTGGTTGTGACATTGTAGTACATAGTGCTAGTAAATATACAACTGGTCAAGGTTTAGCACTAGGTGGAGTAGTTGTTGAGAGAGAAAATTTAGTAGAGCTTATTAAAGATAACCCTCGTTATTCACACTTTAATGAGCCAGATGAGAGTTACCATGGTTTAGTCTACTCTGACCTACCTCTACCTCTCTTTTGCCTTAGAATGCGTCTCTCATTACTACGTGACCTTGGAGCAACCCCTAGTCCATTTAACTCATGGCTCTATATTCAAGGGTTAGAGACACTACCATTACGAATGAAACAACATGCCCTATCTGCACTTAAAATAGCAGAATTTTTAGAGTCTCATCCAAAAGTAAAAAAGGTTAACTATCCTGGATTAAAGTCTAATGTAAACTATACTTTAGCACAAAAGTATTTTCCTAAAGGACAGAGTGGACTACTCTCTTTTGAAGTCTCTAGTAAAGAAGAGGCTCAAGCCATTGCAGATAGTACAGAGATATTTAAAGTAGTAGTCAACATAGGAGATAGTAAATCAATCATTACCCATCCTGCAAGTACCACCCACCAACAACTCTCAGAAAAGGAGCTTATTGAAGCTGGTGTACCAGGAGGGCTTATTCGATTAAGTGTAGGGCTTGAAGATACCCAAAATCTTATTGATGACTTATCAAAAGCCCTTAATTAATCAAAGAGAGAGGCAAAGAAGCCTTTCTCTTCTTCTTTCTCGGTAACCTTGCTCTTTTTAGCATTTTTAATATATTTTTTATATGCCATACGAGTGGGATCCCAAATACCATCAATAAATATGGTTGGAGTACCTGTTACAAAGAGACGTTTTTTCATTGCAAGGTCAAAAGCCAATGTTTTTTTAATTTTTGGATTCATCAAATCTTTATGTGTAAACTTTCTACCAATTTTTTTCTCTATTGCCTCTAAAATCACACTCTCTTTTCGCTCTTTTTCACTAACAAGAAGATGGTACATCTTTTTATAATCTTCGACTTTACCCTCATCATGCAACAGAACCATAACTTTTGTTACTACTTTAGAGGCAGGGTGTATACGAACTAAAGGCAACTGATAACTATAGAGAGCAAAGAGGTTTGGATGTTTCTGTACAGCTGTAATTAAAGGAGGAACTATCTCTTGACAAAATGGACAAAAAGGGTCAGAAATTAATAAAATTTTATGTTTTGCTTTTACATTTCCTACGAGAAGATGAGTTCTATTATAAGCATTTTTAGGGACTAATGGCTTTAAAATTTTAGCATACTCTTGTCCTTTTTTATCTTTTAAAGAAAATGCCATCTTTTTACCTTTAGTAAAAACCACTTGAGAGAGATGTCTCTTACGATAAACTTTTCCCATCTTCATTTTGATATCTAAGGATAAAAAGTGAACGTGCCATCCATCAGTACCACCTATCTCATAAGTTGAAACTGTTTCAATCTTCTCAACTTTTGAATGTGTTTTTTTCTCTATATAGTTTTTTACAGAAGATTCAACTTTTTTTTGACTAAGTGCAAAAAGTTGTACCGTTGCTAATAGTATTAATGCTAGTGCCTTTATGTTCATTCTATAACTCCTTTGAAAGATAATCCTATTCTATCATATCACCATTAAATAAAACTATAAAACATAAAATTTGTTGACAACAACTTGAAAAAAAACTATTTCATCAACTATTTTCATTACTAAAGTACAAATTAGATAAAATTCTCTTAATGAAAATAGAAACAAATATTGCCCACTTTACAACTCCTCTATATTTGGAGAGTGGAAGAATCTTAGAACCATATAAAATTGCTTATGAAACCTACGGTGAGCTAAATGAAGATGCCTCAAATGTCATCTTAATCTGCCATGCTCTTAGTGGTTCAGCTCATGCTGCAGGACTCCACGAAGGAGAGAGAAAACCAGGCTGGTGGGATGGACTCATTGGTGATGGAAAAGCGATTGATACCACTAAATATTTTGTTATCTCAACCAATGTTATTGGTTCATGTTTTGGAAGTACAGGTCCTATGGATGATGACTACCCCAAACATACTCCTTTTCGTCTTAAGTTTCCTGTTTTAACAATTAAAGATATGATTAAAGCTCAAAAGCAACTACTCTCTCAAATGGGTATTCATCATCTTAAAGCGATTATTGGAGGCTCAATGGGAGGAATGCAAGCGTTACAGTTTGCAGTAGACTACCCTAACTTTGCAGACAAGATTATTGCCTTAGCGACTACTTATGCTACACAACCTTGGGCAATTGCCTTTAACAAAGTAGCAATGGAAGCAATACGCCGTGACCCTAGATTTGAGAATGGGAATTATGAGAAAGATGCTTTTAAAGAGAATGGATTAGACGGGTTAGCCATTGGACGTATAGCAGGTCATATCTCCTATCTGTCACCTGACTCAATGAACGATAAGTTTGGAAGAAACTATGTTAATAATGATGGGCTATTTGAACTCTTTGGACGTTATGAGGTCGAGCGTTATATGGAGTACAACACCAATAACTTCTCAAAAATATTTGACCCTCTTAGCTACTTATATATAGTAAAGGCGATTAACACCTTTAACCTAAGTCGTGGATATGACTCCCTTCACGAAGCTATTTTACGCATTAAAGCAGAAGTAGTCCTAATCTCATTTAAGGGTGACTATCTCTTCTTTCCAAAAGAGATGGAGCATATTCACCATATGATGCAACGCAATGGACAAAATAGTAGTTATTATGAGATAGATAGCAACTATGGACACGATGCCTTTTTGGTAGAGATAGAAAAATTTGATACAATTATAAAAGATAGACTCAATAAATAAAGGTAGAAAATGCAAACCAATACATTTGAACAGAAGCTAGAAGAATCAAAAAAGATACTAAATAGACTAATGGACCCAGCTATTACATTAGAAGAGAGTCTCAAACTCTATGAGGAGGGTCTTACCCAAATCAAAGATGCACAAAAGATGATAGAAGAGGCGAAAGTAAAAATTCAAACCATAGAGAAAAACTCTTCTGAGTCACAATAATGCAAAAAGATAAAACATTAACTATCGCAGCACTACAACTTCCTACTTTAGGGATGCAAGCAACTAAACTTGATTTTTATTTAAGAAATGCACATAGTAGAGGTGTCAAGGTTGTTCTACTAGGAGAGTATGTTCTAAACCATTTTTTTAAAGAGTTACCAAATCTTCCTATGAACATGGTTAAAAAACAGAGTGACAAACATATTGAACTGCTCAAAAAGTTTGCTCTTAAATACCAAATGGTGTTTGTTGCACCTATTATACTAGTAAAAAAAGAGAAATATATAAAAAATATTGTTAAGATTACAGAAAAGTCTACAACCTACTATGAACAGCAGATTCTTATGCCATATAAACATTGGAATGAGAAAAAGATGTTTGCTAACAAAATCAAAAAATTGGAAACTCCTCTAACTTTTAAGGTAGAAGGGTTTAAAATTATGGTCATGGGTGGATTTGAACTCCATTTTGACCATTTTTGGCAAGAGGTCATAGAAAAAAAAGTTGACCTAGTACTTCTACCTACTGCCTCAACTTTTGACTCACATAACCGTTGGAGAGAGATTATTAAAACAAAAGCTTTTTTACATGGTTGTTACATCTTACGAGCAAATCGTTTAGGTGAGTTTAAAGAAAAAGAGATAAAATGGAAATTCTATGGAGATAGCATGTTGGTTGAACCAACAGGGGAAATCTATATGATGTTAGAGGATAAGGAGTCAATGCTTATTGAGACTATTAGTAAAAGGGTCATAAAAGAGCATAGAAAATCCTGGGCCTTTGAAGAGGAGTTAGCTCAAAGAGCTAATTTTTAGAATAATTTTTGTTTATATTGGTAAATAATATTCAAATTTTATAAAGAATAATCTTTTTTATTAGGTTTTAATTTAACTTAATAGTTAACATGTTACAATCTATTAAAAATAAAAAAAGGAAATAGGAAGCAATTATGAATAATGACTTGATGAAAATTGTAGAAGAGACAAAAAAACTTAAAACACTAGTATTAGAAGATGAGCCAGAGACAAATGAGTTAATGTGTACTACACTTAAAAACTTCTTTGCTGATGTCTACTCTGCAACTGATGCAACATCTGCAATGCAACTGTTTGAGCAACATAGCCCTGATATTATCTTTATTGATATTATCTTACCAGGTAAAAGTGGGTTAGAGGTAGCTAGAGAGATTAGAGAGATTAACCCTAAACAGATTATTGTTATTGTATCTGCAAGTAATGATATGGGGAACATCTCAGATGCTGTAAAAATTGGAGTAAATAACTTCATTAGAAAACCAATTGATACAGATAAGATGCTTGATGTTCTAAAAGATATTGTAGCTGACCTTAAGAAACAAAAGAAAAATAGAACTAAAATTTTCTCTATTACTCTTCCACTTGACCTTTATGAGCAAGTTGACCAAGATGCAAAAAGTGAAAGTATCTCTAAAAATGCTATGATTATTAGAGCTTTAAAACACTTCTATAATCTATAAATTGTAGCGAGGCTAAAGCCGTCGATTCCCTATATTTCGGAATCGGCGTGTTTACACCCGAACTATTTTATTTAGATAATCTTATTCTAACGGACTCTTCATGAGCTGTTAACCCTTCAGTATTTGCAATTAAAGCACAAGCCTCACCTATCTCATTTAACCCTTGTTGTGTCATTGATATAATAGACGATTTCTTTAAAAAGTGGTCAACACTTAATGGTGAGTAGAACTTAGCTGTCCCTCCTGTTGGTAATGTATGGTTTGGACCTGCAATATAGTCACCAATAGGCTCTGGAGTATATTCACCTAAGAAGATAGCTCCTGCATGTTTTATTTGACCTAACAACTCCATAGGATTAGCTGTTACTACCTCTAAGTGTTCAGGAGCAATTTGATTCATTAAATCAATCGCATCATCCATCGTTTTAGTAATAATAATAGCCCCACGCTCTTCAATAGATTTTCGTGCAATCTCTTCACGAGATAATGTTCCTAAAAACTCCTCTATTTTAGAAGCAACCTTAGGAGCCAATGCTTCATCAGTAGTAATCAAAATAGACGAAGCCATCTCATCATGCTCAGCTTGTGAGAGTAAATCAATAGCCAAATAATCAGCTCTTGCTGTTTGGTCGGCTAAAATTCCAATCTCACTTGGTCCTGCTATCATGTCTATGTTTACTTCACCATAAACCAACTTTTTGGCTGTTGCTACAAAGATATTTCCAGGACCTGTAATAACATCAACTTTTGGTATCGTCTCTGTACCATAAGCCATAGCTCCAATAGCCGAAGCACCACCCACTTTAAAGACTTTAGTCACCTTGCACAAGTGACACGCTGCTAAAAGAAGTTCATTAAGTTCATCATCAGGAGCAGGTGTACAAACCACTATCTCCTCTACTCCTGCTACAATGGCAGGAATTGCATTCATAAGTAGAGATGAGGGATAAGCAGCCTTCCCTCCAGGGATATAAAGCCCAGCAGAGTCAACAGCAGTAACTTTTTGCCCTAACATATTTCCATTTTTCTCAAAATCAAACCATGACTGTGGCATAAGCTTTTGGTGATAGTTCTCAATTCTATCATAAGCTAAATGCAGTGCCTCTCTAAGCGTTGGGTCAATGTTATTATACGCTTTTTCCATAGACTCCACAGAGACCTCTAAAGCTTCATCACCTTTTGGCTCCCATCGGTCAAACTTAGCAATATGTTCTTTTAAAGCAACGTTACCTTCTGTCTTAATCTCATCAAGCAACCCTTTTACAATGGCAGTTACTCCATCTATATCCATTGCACCACGTTTTAAAAGCTCATCAAATTCACTCTGAAAATTATCATCTTTTGTACTAAATATCTTCACCATACTTCCTTATATAACGAGCTAACATACTCTCATTTCCTATCAAGCCACCTTGATGAATATAGAGTGTTGGCTTCTCAAAAATTTGTGGGTTCTCTAACAGTGTTATCCACCCTTGTGGGTCATAGAGCAAATCAAACTCAATACCCATTTTCGCTTGTAATTCTAGCCAAATTTTATAAGAGTCTCTATACAACTTTCCAAAGTGTCGTTTTTTAGTTGGTATTAATATTGTTGGGTGTAAATCTTCATTGGCTTCAAGCATTAAAAACTGTTTTTTCAAATACTCACTATCTCCCACACAAGGAACGGTAAAAACCGTAGGTGGGGATGGCTTTAGCCTCGCTACTTCATTTGTATTAAAGGATTTAGCCAAATAAAGAGCTGTAGTCCCAGTACCAGAGGGTAAAAAAACATTTAACTCCTCAAAGCCTTGCTCCTCTTGCCACTCTAAAATCTCTTGAGCTAAAATTTTTAAACCATACTCTGCCTCTTTTTGTCTTCCACCCTCCTCTATAAGCAAATCATCTTTTGTTAGGATGGGAATATCCTGACCTATATGAACTTGCATTCCATTTTTTAGAGCATACTTATAATTTCCATGAGGGTTCTCTTGTAGATAAGAGGCGATATGTTCAACATAATAATCAAACTTCCACCCTCTTAACTTAGCTAAAACAGAGAGCGAATACATGGCATTAGATTGAGCTGAACCATAAGAGACAACTCTTGTAATATGAGGGAAATCATTCTCTAAAAAATAGTAAAATTTTCGTGCCTTATTTCCTGAAAACTCTTTTGAGAGTAAATCATCTCGTTTAATATAAATAGTTTGTTTATAAAACTCTCTTTTCTCTATAGGTGACTTTTTCATAATGAGATTATAACAAAATTGATTAATATCAATACGATTTAAAAACTATTACTTTATAATGCGAAAAAATTAAATCAGAGTATATAAGGAGAATAGAAAAATGATTATTTCTAACTACATGAGAGCTGAACATCGAGAGTGTGATGAGATATTTGCTGCGGCAGAGAAATCCATTATAGAGGGAGATTTTGAACAAGCAGAGAGACAGTTTCTACTATTTTCAGAGGATACTCTTACCCATTTTAAAAAAGAGGAAGAGGCACTATTTCCAACTTTTGAAGAGGTTACAGGCAATACCGAAGGACCAACACGAATGATGCGTTATGAGCATGAGCAGATGAGAGGGCTTATTGGTAAAATGGCAGAAGCGATAGAGAACCAAGATAAAGATGCTTACCTCTCGATTGCTGAGTCTATGATGATTCTACTCCAACAGCACAATATGAAAGAGGAGCAGATGCTCTATGCCATGTGTGATAGAGCCATTCCTCAAGATAAAAAAGAGAGTGTTATAGAGACCATGAAAACTGTAGAGTTATAAAATGAAGAAATTTTTTTTAGATGCAAGAGAGATGGCACACCCTGAACCATTTCAAATCTCATTAAAATATCTTAAAGAGATGTCAAATGAAGATTATTTTTACATGCTTAATACCAAAGAGCCTATCCCTCTTCTAGAATTAGCACACGATAAAGGATTTAAGTTTTTGACACATCAAGATAGCAATAAAAATTGGCATATAGTTATTAGTAAAAATAGTCAACAAAATTTAGAAGAGTTGTTAGATGTTTAATCAAGGTGGACTCTCACTAGACCAAGCACCTCCACTTTCAGTGGTGATGCGTTTTTTTATAACGGCTTCTATTTTTGGTATTTTACTTGGACTTTTTCTATTCTCTCAAAGCCTACATATAACAACTCTATCTTCCTATAGCACTCAACTAATTACTGTGCATACCTTATCTTTAGGAGTAATGGCCTCTTTCATGTTGGGAGCATTGTTTCAGATGTTACCTGTTTTAGCAGGAGTAGTTATCAAGACACCAACAACAAAAGCGATGATGGTTCATGGTCTCTTAACAGTAGGCGTTTTAGTTCAGCTCTTTGCTTTTGGAGTTACAAGTAACTCTCTTCTCTACTTTTTAGCCTCTGCCTATCTTGGCTTAGCACTCTTTTATGCACTCTATCTAATGCTCAAAGAGCTAATAAAGATTAAAACCCACTCTAGCTCCTCCAAAGGTATCTCTTTAGCTCTTACTATGCTTATTCCTACAGTAATATTTGGAACCTATCTACTTCTTACAGAGGGTGGATTTATCCATATAATAGATTTTAGTCAAATAAAAGAGATTCACTACTCTTTTGCTCTTTTAGGTTGGATTAGCCTACTTATTGTTTCTGTCTCATTTCAGGTCATTGAGATGTTTTATGTAACCCCAAGCTACCCTACAAATATAACTAAATACCTAACCTTAACTATTGTTTTACTACTTATTTTAAAAATGACTTTTATACTCTTAGAGTACCCAACTACTATTTTAACAGCTACTATTGCCCTACTCTTTTTAGCCTATGCCACGGTAACCATTGAGCGACTCACTCAAAGAAAACGCCCAACAGCAGATGCTACAGTATGGTTTTGGCTCTTTGGTATGGCTCTTTTTATTTTAAGTATGACTGTTACACTTATTGGCTCATTTTTTACAATAAGCTCAACTCTACAACACTTAAGCTATATAGCCTTTATTGGTTTTGCTCTTAGCATTGTTTTTGCTATGATTTATAAAATAGTCCCTTTTCTAACATGGTTTCACCTCTCCAACCAAGGCTACATGGAGGCTCCAATGATGCATGATGTTATCCACCCTAAAAAGGCGAAGATTCATTTTTATATTCATTTTGTGACTATAGTTATTTGGCTATTAACAACAGATATAACTTGGTTAGGTAGTCTACTTATAACTATCTCATTTGGTTGGTTATTTTACAATTTGATTTTTGCTATTAAAAAGTATACTTATACGCAGAAACATTGTGAGAAAATTGAGTGGTAGTAGAGTGGTCGATAGTTTTATCGACCATCTAAAAGATTAATTTCTATCTAAACAGTTCAAGTCAGAATAGGCCTGTTCAAGTCGTTTAACCATAGAGAGTTCACCCTCTCGTAACCATTTTCTTGGGTCATAAAACTTCTTATTTGGCTTATCTTCACCCTCTGGGTTTCCAATTTGTCCTTGTAGATAAGCGTGATATTGATTCACATAATTTCGTACACCATCCCAAAATGCCCACTGAGTATCGGTATCTATATTCATCTTAACTACACCATAAGTAATTGCCTCTCTAATCTCAGAAAGTGCAGAACCTGAACCACCATGAAATACAAAGTTTACAGGTTTTTCTTCAACTGTATTAAATTTCTCTTGAATATACTTTTGAGAATTATCTAAAATAGTTGGAGTAAGTACTACATTACCAGGTTTATAGACCCCATGAACATTTCCAAATGATGCAGCAATAGTAAACATCGGTGAGACTTTCAATAGCTCTTCGTATGCATAAGCTACCTCTTCTGGTTGTGTATAAAGTAGTGAATTATCTACATCTGTATTATCTACACCATCCTCTTCACCACCTGTAACACCTAGTTCAATCTCTAAGGTAATACCAATTTTACTCATACGCTCTAAGTAACTTTTACAAGTAGCAATATTCTCTTCAATAGGCTCTTCTGAAAGGTCAATCATATGTGAAGAGAAGAGAGGCTTACCATAAGCTTCAAAGTGTTTTTCACTCGCTTCAAGAAGTCCATCTATCCAAGGTAGTAACTTTCGTGCAGCGTGGTCTGTGTGTAACACTACAGGTACCCCATACGCTTCTGCAACAGTATGTACATGCAAAGCCCCTGCAATGGTTCCAAGAACAGCCCTTCTATCACTAGGCATCCCTTTTCCTGCATAAAACTCTCCACCACCATTTGAAAACTGCACAATGACAGGAGAGTTAACTTTAGAAGCAGCTTCCAAAACAGCATTAACCGACGATGTTCCAACAACATTCACAGCAGGAATAGCAAACCCCTCCTCTTTTGCAATTGCAAAAAGCTCTGTGACTTGATTCCCACTTAAGACACCACATGGTAAGCTATCTAATACTTTTTTACTCATTTTGATTTAACCTTAACTATTTTTTTGTTATTTTACACTAATATTCGCTGTTTTTTTCAACTTTTTAGTTAAATTTTTTAATTTTATATCAAACCTCTTTAACCTCAGTTCTTTTACAATTTGAGGTTTTACCTCTTCATAGGGAATCAAACGCCTCTCTTTTTTATCTTCTAAATAGATTATATGATATCCAAATTGAGTTTTAACAGGTCGAGTAGTTATCTTCCCTTTTTTCAAACGAAAAGCAGCTTCTGAAAACTCTGATACCATCTGTTCATAGACAAACCAATCAAGCTCTCCTCCATTTTTAGCACTAGGACCTGTAGATTCACTCTTTGCAAGTTCTATAAACTTCTTACGAATATCTTTACTCTGTTGAAGTTCAGCTATCATTGCAAGAGCATCCTCTTCTCTAGTTACCAAGATATGCCGTACTTTAACAGAGGCTGGTTGTGTAAATTTTTCAAGACTAGCCCGATAGTATCGTTTAGCAGAAGCATCACTTATTGGAATCTCTTCAACTTTCTTCTTCATCCAAAAGTCAAGCAGAAGATTCTCCTGTAATTTTTCTAGTGCCTCTTTATAGAGAGGGTTATCTGCTATACCTATTTTTTTAGCATCTTCTAGATAGAGTCTTCGTTTAACCATCTGATCAACCACTGCTTTTTTTTGAAATTCAGTTAGCGTATCATAGGTCATTCCTGGTATACTTTTAATTACAAATTCATTTACCTCTTCTTTAGTAATATTAAAATCATTAACAGTTGCAAGTGTTTCGGAAGCAGAGAGTGTAAGTAGTCCAAATGACGAAAAAAAGAAAAAAAGTCTAAAAATTATTCTCATTTTGTACCTTATAAATATATTAATGAAGGACTATAACATAAAATAGTAAATGATTCGTAAATCAACTAAGTTTAAGTCCGAAAATATACTATTAGAGTACCAAAATAAGATTTAAAGAGAAGTATAATATGGCAACTAAAAAAATTAAACTTGCAACAAAAAAAGAGATTGAGGAGATAAAGGCTCTTTTTCTAGAACACTACCCAGACTCTTTGACAGAGTTAAACTACAACAATATCTATGAGCTACTAATAGCTGTTATGCTTTCTGCTCAATGTACCGATAAACGAGTCAATATTATTACTCCTGCACTATTTGAAGCCTACCCTACTCCTATAGAACTTGCCAATGCTGACCTAGATGAAGTAAAATCTTACATCAAAACCTGCTCTTTTTTTAACAACAAGGCAAAAAACCTTATAAAAATGGCTCAATCTGTTGTAGAGAACTATAATGGGGAGATTCCACAAGATACCAAAAAGTTAGTAAAGTTAGCAGGAGTAGGACAGAAAACAGCCAATGTAGTGATGATAGAGTACGCAGGAGCCAACTTAATGGCTGTTGATACCCATGTCTTTAGAGTCGCACACCGTTTAGGACTTAGTGATGATAAAACAGCCCTAAAAACCGAGGAGACACTAAGCAGAAAGTTCAAAACAGACCTACACCGACTTCACCAAGCGATGGTACTCTTTGGACGCTACAAATGTAAAGCTGTTAAACCTGAGTGTGAGGAGTGTTTTATGAAAAAACACTGCCGTACCTCTGAGACATTTAAAGTCTAGTAAGTAACTCCTCTATCACCTCAAAACTCTTCTCGACAGAAGCCAACTCGACCCCTTCCCGTGTAGAGTGTGGAGAGTCAATATTGGGGCCAATAGAGGCAAACTTAATATGAGGATAACGCTCTAAAATCACACCACACTCTAACCCAGCATGAATCGCCTCATATCGACTCTCTCCAAAGACCTTTTCCATTGACTGATTTACCAAGGAGGTAAACTCATTAACCTCTGGTCTCCAAGGAGAGTATTTATCCTCTATGGTCACTTTATATCCATAATTTTTAAAAAGCTCAAGAGCATAATTATCTATTTTATTCTGCCCCTCTTCACTCATAGCACGACTGCTACACTCAATCTTTGCGATGCCTTGTTTAAAGTTGACTATAGCAAGATTAATGCTTATATCAGGTAAATTAAACTCCTCATTATAATCATGAACCCCTGTTTTAAATTTGGCTAAAAGCTCTATAAATGCTTTAGTTTCATAAACAACTAAAGGCTCATCTAAAGGCTTAACAGTTACCAATTCACTACTCTCTAAAGGCTCTTTTGACGTCAACGTAACTTCTGCATTAGAGGGAATAGAGTTTCGTCTCTCTCCTCCCGAAAAACTAGCAATATTTACCTCTTTATCTACTAAATAGTCAATTAAAACTTTAATAGCATTTGGAATATTTTTATCTATATCAACACCTGAATGACCACCCATTAACCCTCTAACCGAGACTTCATAAGCATAAGGGTAACTCTTACTCTTAGAAAAACTCTTAGTAGCTACAATATCAGCCCCACCTGCACAACCAATACAGACAATCGCCTCATCTTCATAATCTACATTGAGCATATATTTTGCATTTAATTTTAAATTAAGATTTCCTGCACCAATCAAACCTACCTCTTCATCTGCTGTTAATAAAAACTCTAGCTCTTCACCCCTCTCAATAAGGGTCATCATCATTGCAATAGCAATACCATTATCTGCTCCTAAAGAGGAATTTTTTGCATACATCCAACCATCGTGAACATAAGTCTCTATATTTGGTGCTTCTCCCATACAGACCATATCGTAGTGGGCTTGAAGTGCTAATTTTGGACTCCCTTTACTAATTAAAATATTTTTTGCCTCATCACTTTGAACAGTGTAATTGTATTGTTTTGCATAATTAACAAGAAAAGTAAATAGTTTCTCTGAATTGTGACTACAATGGGGTATCTTACTTAAGGTTATAAAGTTATCAATAATATTCACTTGTATTTTTTCCCTTTTTTAAGCTATTATAACATAAGACTAACTTTATAAACAAAAGTTAAAAGGATTTTTTTTAATGATACAGACTAAACATTTAATCTCTGCTATTCTATTTTGCTCACCCCTCTCTCTTTCGGCATTAGATATAAATGATAGTGTTAAAATCATTGAAGAGGCTTCAAAAGCTACAAAAGGTTTGCAAGAAGATTTTTCACAACTAACAGAGGAGCAAGAGCCTATTCAAGAAGAGCTTAATTCAGTTACAACAGGGGCCGAAGTAACAGCCCAAGAGGTCATTGAGGTAGAAGAGCATAATGAAACCATACAAGAGTCAAATGCTACTGAAAATAAGATTCAAGACTCTACAAAAGAGTATATACAAACTATTCAAGAACCAACTGTTCTAGTAGAGACAAATGAGACTCTTCAAGGAGTGGAAGAGGTAACTCCAGAAACATCAATAGTGAATAATATCTCTATAGTAGAGAGCAATACCTCTACAACTATTGAAACTAACACCTCATTAGAAGAGAACCAAACTATAGTACAAGAGAGTAGACCAGAGGAAGAGGAGGGTTCCTTCACAAAAGGTATGGTTATTTTTAAAACTAAACTCAAGGCAGTCTGTAAAATGACAGGTGATGAGTTTGCTAAGAACTACACCCAAGAGGATTGGGATGATATTTACGATAATGATGAGTTTGAAAAGGTAGTCTATGAACTCTGCCCTGCTATGAAAGGGAAATATGATAAAAAATGGACAAAAGACCTCTACCAATTTTCACTCAAATATGCCAGTGATAGCGATGAGATTCCTGAATGTTAGTAAATAGTATTACAATTTGACATATTTTTACTCTTTTTAACTTTTTTACTCTAAAATTACTCCAATAGATAATTGGAGTAGATAGAATGGCAAAGAAAAAAGTACTCTTTGAGTGTCAAGCGTGTGGACTACAGAGTCCAAGATGGTTAGGAAAATGTACAGGGTGTAACCAGTGGGACACCATGGTTGAACTTACCTCAGAACAGATAAAATTTGTTGAAGAGACAAAAGGTAGTAGCTCTCGCTCTACCACTACAAAAGCTACTTCTATCACAGAAGTCAAACAAGAGAATATTACACGTTTTAGTTCAGGTAGTAAAGAGTTAGATTTAGTGTTGGGTGGAGGAATTGTTCCAGGCTCACTTACCCTTATTGGGGGTAGTCCAGGCATTGGTAAATCTACCCTACTTCTAAAGATTGCAGGGAACCTTGCAAAAGCTCAAACCAAAGTACTTTACGTATCAGGAGAGGAGTCAGCAGGACAGATTAAACTTCGAGCCGACCGACTACAAGCCAATGAAAAGAAGCTCTTTTTACTACCAGAGATTAATCTACAAACAATTTTAGGAGAGATTAACTCTAAAGATTATGGGTTTATCATTATCGACTCCATTCAAACCCTCTACTCCGACGAAACCCCCTCTGCCCCTGGTTCAGTAACCCAAGTACGTACCATTACCTTTGAGTTAATGCGTGTGGCTAAGAGTCTAGAAATTCCTATTTTTATTATTGGGCATATAACCAAAGATGGCTCCATTGCTGGGCCTAGGGTCTTAGAACATATGGTCGACACGGTACTCTACTTTGAGGGTGACCCAAACTCTGAACTTCGCCTTCTTAGAGGGTTCAAAAACCGTTTTGGCTCTACCAATGAGGTAGGAATCTTTGAGATGAGTAAAAATGGACTACTCGATGCTCAAACCATGGCAGGAAAGTTCTTTAACAAAGAGAGGCTCTCTTCTGGTTCAGCACTTACAGTAATGATGGAGGGGAGTCGTCCTATTATTATTGAGATTCAGGCTTTAGTAGCAGAAGCTTATGGTCACCCTAAACGAAGCTCTACAGGGTTTGATAACAACCGACTAAACATGCTCTTAGCCCTTTTGGAAAAAAAGCTTGACCTACCTTTGGGAACCTATGATGTCTTTGTTAATGTCTCAGGGGGTATCAAAATTAATGAACCAGCAACAGACTTAGCAGTGATTGCTGCTATATTAAGCTCATACAGAGACCGTGAACTAAGTTCTGAAACCATATTTTTAGGAGAGGTAAGCCTTACTGGAGAAATCCGTGAAATCCCAGCTCTTGGGCAACGCCTTAAAGAGCTAGAGACACAAGGATTTAAAAAAGCAATTATTCCAACTAAGCCTTTAGAGAAGACAAAGGTTAAATGTTTTATTGCCAATGAGGTCTCTAAAGTGGTTGAGTGGATGTAGTTTTCTATAAAGAGTTATTATTTTTTAAAGAGAGTTCCACTACTCTACCAAAAGCTCTAATAAAAAATCCATTAACAGCTACAAAAGGGTCACAAGCACTATAGGAGAGTGAGATATTTGATATTTACCTAAGTGCCTTTAAAGATACTATTAATGAGTTTGCTTATGATAGTTCACTAAATGTTTTTCACTATCTAGCCAATGGGGGTTATAGTACTTTGATTTTTCAAACTTCTAAAATTTTAACAAAATTAAAGAAGTTTAAAATAGTGTTTAATCATCTAATAAGATGGTAAACCAAAAATTGATATACGAATATCTTTAGAAGAGGCATAAGGGTCACTCTCATCAGGAATATATATTTCATAGAAGTTCTTACCATTTGAGAGAGTACCACTATTAGCTTCTCTCTCTCCACCATTTTCAATAACTGAATCTATAATAGGACTAATATTATCTTTACAAAAATCATCATCTGTACAAGAGCTATCATTAGAACGATCATAATAATCATAAAGAGGCTTAAGGTGGATACTATCACTTACATCAATAACTTCTAAATAAGAGTAATCATGTTCAAAATCAGTTGAAGATTCTATAATATCTTTGATTATATAGATTTTTTTTCTATCGGATGAAAGAATAACATCCCTGATACTTTGTTTAAAATACTCATATGTATTATATTCTACAATTGCTTCTCCCAAACTATAAGAATCAAACAATATAGGATGATTAGGGCGATTAGATTTGTCAAAACAACTAGGATTAAAATTACTAAGATTCTTAAAATCGCTTATATCAAGAAGTACTAAATTTCCATTTTCATAAAGTATATAAGCAGTTTTTTCATCATTTGAAAGGGTTACTTTTTTTATCTTATCAGTTACTTCACTATAGGAGCTAATAAATTTCGGATTTGATTTATTACTCACATCAAGAATCTTCAAACCATTCTCATCAACTATATAAGCTACTTTATCATCTTTAGAGAGAGTTACATTTAAAATATAAACATCTGTATAATAAGTGCCAAGAAGTTTCCCCCATGTATCAAAAATTTTTAAATCATCTGTACTCTCAT
>JALVEV010000018.1 GCA_027030605.1 Campylobacteraceae bacterium
GTTGTCCACATTCATGAGATAAACAGTAATGGAACTGTAGGAAAAGAAATTAAAAATTACGATTGGAGTAGTGGTTGGACAACAGCAGAGTTCTATGAAGTCAATAAAAAAACCTACCTTTTCTTATTGAAAGAAAGTACAGGAGTTGTCCACATTCATGAGATAAACAGTAATGGAACTGTAGGAAGAGAAGTTAAAAAGTATGATTGGACTAGTGGTTGGACAACAGCAGAGTTCTATGAAGTTAATAATAAAACCTACCTTTTCTTATTGAAAGAAAGTACAGGAGTTGTCCACATTCATGAGATAAACAGTAATGGAACTGTAGGAAAAGAAATTAAAAATTACGATTGGACTAGTGGTTGGACAACAGCAGAGTTCTATGAAGTCAATAAAAAAACCTACCTTTTCTTATTGAAAGAAAGTACAGGAGTTGTCCACATTCATGAGATAAACAGTAATGGAACTGTAGGAAGAGAAATTAAAAATTACGATTGGACTAGTGGTTGGAACAGAGCAACATTTTTTGAACTCAATAAGAAAACCTATCTTCTTCTTTTAAAAACAAGTAGTGGAAAAATTCATATGCATGAAATTAATGATGATGGAACTGTAGGACGTTATATTGATTCACGTGATTGGTCAAGTGGCTGGTCAATAGCAGTATATTATAATATTGGAAATCAGCCTTATATGTTCTTCTTAAAAAGGAGTAATGGAACTGTAGATATTCATAAACTTCATCATGAACGTATGGTAGACTATGAGAGTGTTAAAGAGAATTTAAAATATGGTGATATTGTACTTTTCTCGGGAGATGATCCACAAAGTAATTTTCTTCAAATTCCTGTTGGGGAATGGTCTCATGTTGGAATAGTTTATTCAGAGGCAACAACACATAAAGATGTACAACTACTAGAATCTATACCTTCTACAGGGGTTCATCTCATTAATTTAGGAGAGAAAATTAAAAACTATAATGGAAGAGTAAGTATTAGACATCTTAATATTTATCGAACTTCTATAATGAAAAAAGATTTAGAGCATTTTTATGAAGAGGTAAAAAACCGTAAATATGAAAAAGATTTAAGGGAATTAGCGAATGCAACTATAGATTATGGAGACAAGTATGGTACCACTTTAAATAAAGAAGATTTATCTCAATTCTTCTGTAGCGAATTAGTTGCAGAAGCATATCAACGTTTAGGTCTCTTAAGTAATAATGATTATCTTCATCCTTCAAATGAGTATTTACCTAAAGATTTTGCAGATATTAATATAAAATTACTTAAAGGAGAACTTTTACCTGAGGTTACTATTAAGTATGTATAAATTAAAAAGGCATCTTTCAGCATTTGATAGAGAGTTCAAAAAATAATATAATATAAAAATTTAGAGGAGGAAAGAAAAGAACATTTTAATCTTTTCAAGAAGCTAAGGTGTTATCAAAAGAGAACACCTTAAAGAAGATATAAACCCCTATTTATATCTAAAAGTAATACGCCCTTTATCAAGGCTGTATGGAGTAAGTTCTACCTTTACCGTATCACCTGGTAAGATTTTAATGTAGTGCATTCTCATTTTTCCTGCAATGTGACATAACACAACATGTCCATTGTCAAGTTCAACTCTAAATGTTGCATTTGGTAGTGCTTCTACAACTTTGCCATCAATCTCTATTACATCATCTTTAGCCATCTATTCTCCTTTGAATGAATATGTTTCTGTTTTTACTCTTCTATTGTTTATAAATCGTGTGTCGGTTCAGCATTGGTTAAAATCACCGCTTTACCATTGACAATCGCTACGGTATGCTCATAGTGAGAGGAGCGAAGTCCATCTTGACTCACTACCGACCATTTGTCTTCTAAAATGACAGGTTCGTCACTCTTTTGACAAATCATCGGTTCTAAACAAAATACCATACCATTTTTAATCTTTGGACCTTGATTTGGTTTACCATCTACATAGTTCGGAATATTTGGTTCCTCATGAGGTTTTTTACCAATACCATGACCACAAAAGTCTCTTAATGGCACATAGCCACGCTCTCTAATGAAGGTCTCTAAAAGATGAGAAAGCTCTTTAAATCGCATTCCCACTCTAATGTTCTCAATTGCATAATAGAGTGCATCTTTAGAACAGGAAATAAGCTCTTCATCCTCTTTAGAAATCTCACCAATAGGCATGGTTATAGCAGCATCACCAAAATAGCCATCTAATTTAGTCCCTAAATCCAAGCCTAAGATGTCACCATTTTGTACTTTATAATCTGTGGGAACCCCATGAATACAAACTTCATTAAGAGAGGTACATACAGAAGCTGGAAAGCCATAGAGACCTTTAAAAGAGGGAACTGCTCCATGTTCACGAATAAACGCTTCACCCATGGTATCAATCTCTTTTAAGGTCATTCCAACAGTAACATTTTCTTGGAGGTGTTTAAGTGTTTTACCAACAATCTCACCAGCTTTTGCAAGTTTGGTGAGTTCGTTTGGTTTTCGAAGTGCAATAGCCATTATAGACCTACTGCACCTAAAGTTTCATATTTGTTCATGTAGATTTGTGCTTCAATTTTTCTCATTGTATCAAGGGCAACTTGAACAATAATAAGAACCGAAACCCCACCAAAGTAGAATGCTGCTCCCATTGTATTAATTAATAAAAATGGAACAGTAGAGATAATAGCTAAGTAGAATGCACCTGCACCAGTTAATCTACTTGCAACCTCATTAATAAACTCTTTGGTATGCTCTCCTGGACGAACACCTGGAATAAATCCACCTTGACGTTTTAAGTTGTCTGCAATATCTTTGGCATTAAATGCAATAGATGCATAGAAGAAAGCAAAGAAAACAACTAAAATAAAAGTAGCAATGTTAAATCCTATACCACCTGGAGCCAATGCATCTGCAATCGCTTTAGCAATACTGTTATCTGTATGACCTAAAAGAGTAATAGGAAACATCAAAACAGCTGAAGCAAAAATTGGAGGAATAACTCCTGCAAGGTTCACTTTAATTGGAATGTAGTTCATCACTCGCTTATCTTGATTTTGCATAATTGTCTTTCTTGAATAAGAGATAGGAACCCTACGCTCTCCAAGTTCAACATAGATAATAACAAAAATAGTTACTAAAATAATCGCTAATATTGCAAGAACGGTAATAAATGACAATGCACCTGTATTAACCGAAGTCATTGTATTTGAAATAGCCGCAGGAATTCCTGAAACAATACCAGCAAAAATGATAAGTGAGATACCATTACCAATACCACTCTGTGTAATACGCTCACCAATCCACATAAGCAACATTGTACCAGTTAACATAGAGACTGTTGTAATAATGGTAAATGTAATTGGATCCATAAGTACTGCACCTGTCATATTTTGAAGTCCTACAGAGACACCAAATGCTTGAACAAGAGTAATTACAATGGTTGCATAACGAATGATTTGCATATATTTCTGCATTCCATCACGCTCTTTTTTCATCTGACCAATATTTGGGAAAGTTGCAGCAAGAAGTTCCATTACAATAGAGGCTGTAATGTAAGGCATAATTCCTAGTGAAATAATTGAAAATCGTTGAATGGCTCCACCTGAAAATAGGTTCGCCATTCCACCAACGCCAGTTCCATCAAAAAATGATGCAATGACGGCAGTGTCAACACCAGGAACTGGTACGTATGCTAAAACTCTGTAGGCAAATAGAAATCCAAAAGTAATCAGTATTTTCTGAGTTAAAGCATTACTCATGGTTAGTTACCACTCGTTGTAACAGCTTCATCTTTAATTTTAGCTGCTAAATCTTTTGCAGTAGCACCAATAAGTTTTACTTTTGTTACAGATTTTTTAAGTTTATATACAGACTTAATTGTCTCTAGTGTAATCTCATCAAGCTCTGCAATAGCTTTGTTCTTTTCAACATTAATTGAGTGAGGTTTAAGTACTCTTGAAGAGAAACCAATTTTTGGTAATCTTCTGTAGAGTGGCATTTGACCACCTTCAAAACCTCTTTTTTCCGAGTAACCAGTTCTTGATTTCTGACCTTTGTTACCACGTCCAGCTGTTTTACCATTTCCTGAACCTTGACCACGACCAACACGTTTTCTATTACGTGTTGAACCTGGAGCTGGTTGTAAATTATGTAAACCCATATCTACTCCCTTATGCTTTAATTCTTGTAAGTGCATCAACAGTAGCTCTTACAAGGTTATTCGGGTTGTTTGAACCCAATGATTTTGCAATAACATCTTGAATACCTGCAAGTTCAAGTACTGGTCTCATCGCACCACCTGCGATTGTCCCTGTACCCTCACTAGCTGGTCTTAAGATAATACGACTTGCTCCTGTTTTTTGTTGAACATCATGAGCAATGGTTGTACCCTTAATATTAACTTTTACAAGAGATTTGAAAGCGTCATCAACTGCTTTTTTAATAGCATCTGGAACCTCTTTGGCTTTACCTGTACCGTAACCAATAGTACCATTTTTGTCACCAATTACAACAAGAGCAGTAAATCTAAAACGTCTACCACCCTTTACAACTTTAGTAACACGACCAATGTTTACGATTTTCTCTTCAAATTTTTCTCTATCGATATTTTCTGCTAACATTCATCTTCTCCTTAAAACTTAATTCCAGCTTCTCTAAGAGCGTCTGCAAATGCCGCAACAACACCATGATAGAGGTAACCATTTCTATCGAAAACAACTGTTTCAATATTTTTAGCTTTAAGAGCATCTGCCATTGCCACAGCTACTTTCTTAGCATCTTCTCTGTTTGCTTTTAGTCCCATTTTACGACCATCAGCTGCTGCTAGAGTTACTCCTGCAACATCATCAATAGCTTGAGCATAAACGTGTCTATTTGATTTAAAGATAGATACTCTTGGAAGAGACTCTGTTCCAGAAATCTTACCTCTTACTCTTCGCTTACGCTGAATTCTAAGTTTATTTTTTCTTTTTTGAATACTTTTTAACATCTTATGCTCCTATTAACTTGCTGATTTTCCAGCTTTTCTGATAATAACTTCATCAGTATACTTAACACCTTTACCTTTGTAAGGCTCTGGTGGTCTAAAGCTTCTAATCTCAGCAGCAACTTGACCAATAGTCTGTTTATCAGTACCCTTAATATGAATAAGGTTCTTCTCTACAGTAATCTCTACACCCTCTGGAATCGGGAAATCGATTGGATGAGAGAAACCAAGTTGTAGGTTAAGTGTCTTACCTTGAACAGCAGCTCTGTAACCAACACCATTAATCTCTAAAGATTTTTGGAAACCTTTATCAAGTCCCTCAATAATGTTAGCAAACAATGCTCTATAAGTTCCCCAGAAAGCTGCACTCTCTTTAGCCTCACCTACTTTTGAAAATGTTACTTCATTTCCATCAATAGAGATTCCAACTCTACCATGAGTTTCAAGTCTTTTTTCTAAGTTACCTTTTTTAGCAA
>JALVEV010000019.1 GCA_027030605.1 Campylobacteraceae bacterium
TCTAAAATATTTCGTAAAGTTTTTTCATAAAAAGCGACATCATGAGCCCCTTTACACCCTGGAGGTAAATCCATCATAGTAATAACAGCTTCATGGTTCATTCCATGCTTTTTAACACAAGAGGCAGAGTAAGCTAAGTTATTAACATCATTCAGTGCATCAAAGTTACGTACAGTCGTTGTACCATGCTTTGCAAACATCTTTGCAAAGAGGTCAATCATCTCACGACTACCAGTGTCTAGCATAACTGTGTTAATACCACGAGAGAGAACTTGTAGGTTTGCTTCTGGACCTACTATCTCTCTAAATCTATCCATCATCTCAAATGCATTCTCTTGTAGATAGAAAAAGAGACTCTGAAATCTAGCTCCACCACCAAACTCAAAGTGGTTAATACCTGCACTCTTAGCAGCTTCTACTGCTGGAAAGAAATCCTCCATGAGAACACGACCACCAAAGACAGATTGAAATCCATCTCTGAAGGTAGTATCCATCACATCAATATATTTTTTTGCCATTTTATACCCTCAATTTTATGATTTGTTTTTACGAAATTCTGTTACAGCAGCGATAATAGCAGCAACTCTACGTTGTTCATCATCGGCTGAACCTCCTGCTGGAGTAGCAGGTGTCTTAGGAGTATTTTCAGGAAAATACTTTGCTATTAGTTTTGCTTGAAGTTCAACTACTTTGACCAGAACAAAGAGAAATAAAAATACAACTCCCATCCCAAGTACCATAAACTTCAATGCTTCAACTACATTGTTTACGTCATTTACGTCAGCCATAAAAAACCTTCCATGCGAAATTTATGCAATATTCTAACGATAAATCCTTGAAAAAGCTTAATTTAATGACGCTTTTTTTTACGGTTACTCTTACGTGCTACTTTTTGTTCATTCTCATAGCTCTCTAACATACTATTGACGGTATCTTCATCAAATCCTAGTTGATTAATTGATGCTCTTTTTTGTTGAATTAACAGTGTAACTACACGCTCAACAAACTCATGATAATCCATCTCCTCCATACTATCTATAAAATCTATCGCTTCAGGAACAATACTCACCTCTTTAACCATTGTTTGTAAATAGGAAAAATCTACTGATTCACTCTCTCCTTCTAATACAATTGTAGCAAGTTGCATATCTGCACCTACCTCTTTTTGTATTCTTTGAAGCTCTTTAAACTCATTGGTAGAGACTAATGTTATTGCCTTTCCTGCTTTTCCTGCTCTTCCTGTTCGCCCAATTCTATGTACATAAGATTGTGAGTCAAAAGGGATATGATAGTTAAAAACATGGGTAACATTCTTTACATCTAACCCTCGTGAAGCAACATCAGTGGCAACCATTATTTTTGATTCTCCTCGACGATACCCTTTTACAATACGCTCTCGCTCCATTTGGTCTAAGTCACCATGTAACCCTTCAGCTAAAAAGCCCATTGCTTTTAGATGTTCTGTCAATCGGTCAACCTCTCGTCTCATTCGACAAAAGATAATAGACTTATCGGTCTCTTCAGTCTCTAGTAGTTGAACTATCGCTTCATCACGTTGGGTCTCTTCAATGACATAGTAGGATTGGTCAATGACATTATTGACTGTACCTTCATCATCTCCTACAACAGAGACAAATTGAGGGTTTGTCAAAATCTCATTAGCTAACTCTTTAATCGGTTCAGGCATTGTTGCTGAAAAGAGAAGTGTCTGTCGGTTTTGAGGAATATACTCAAAAATCTCTTTTATCTCTTCCAAAAAACCCATATCTAACATCTCATCTGCTTCATCAAGTACTATTATTTCAGGGTTAAAAGAGTCAATCTTCCCTTTCTTATAGAGGTCTTTAAGTCGCCCAGGAGTCGCAACAATAACTTGTACTCCTTTATTAATTAGAGCTATTTGTCGTCCATATCCAACACCACCATAGACAGTAATGGTTCTTATGCCACAAAAACGTCCAAGATGATACAGCTCATCACTAACTTGAGTTGCAAGTTCTCGTGTTGGAGTAATAACCAATGCTCTCTCAATCTCATCTTTGGCAATTTTATCCATTATTGGCAGACCAAAAGCTGCTGTTTTACCTGTACCTGTATGGGCTTGTCCTACTAAATCTTCACCCTTTTCAATAATGGGTATGACCATCTTTTGAATAGGACTTGGCTCTCTAAACCCTGCTATTCTAACCCCCTTTAAGAGGTCTTTATGAAATTTAAAATCTTTAAATGTCAAATTCTTTACCTTATATTATCATCAGTAGAATAACTCCAAAAATTATCCTATATATTCCAAATGCAACAAATGTAAAGCGTTGCAAAAATACAATAAACATCTTTATAGTGATATATGCCACCACAAATGCCACTACAAATCCTATAGTAAAGGCTGTTATATCTGCCCCAATAAACTCTTTATAGTGTTTTAACAAGTCATAGCCACTTACAGCCATCATAACAGGAATTGCCAAGAGAAATGAGAACTCAGTAGAAGCCTTACGACTAACCCCTGAAAGCATTCCTCCAATAATGGTTGAACCTGCCCTTGAAGTTCCAGGAACTAATGAGAGAACTTGTGCAAAACCTATACTCATGGCTTGTCTCCATGTTATCTCTTCTATATCCTTAGCAGTTGACTCTTCATCTTTATGAAAATACTCTACAATAAGGAAGATAACTCCACCAATAATAAACATATAAGCAACAGTTTGTACATTAAAAATCTCTTTAACCCAATCTTTTATAAGAAATCCAATAATCGCTAAAGGGAAAAATGCACCCATAATCTTACTCCAAAGATTTATCTCTTTAAAGTTTATCTTCTCTCTATACAATAATACTACAGCTAAGATAGCTGCAAATTGAATAATCACCTCATACGCTTTAACCACAGCTGATTGGTCAACTCCTAAAAACTTTGAAGCAACAATCATGTGACCTGTTGATGAGATGGGTAAAAACTCTGTAAATCCTTCTATTATTCCTATAATAATGGCTTGAAAAATGTCCATGTTCTATTATCCTATATAATTTTTTCTTATTTTTTTAATAATTTGATTAATTTATTAACAAAAAGTTAACAACGCAACCAATCTAAACAGCTATTGCTAAGATTTTTCGTAAATCTTTCTCATCGACACAGTGTGTAGCAGCCTCTTTGAGTATTGGTTTTGCACAAAATGCTACACGCGTATCGGCATGAGCAAACATACTTAAGTCATTTGCACCATCACCTATAACTAAAGTATCAACTCTGCCAATACCTAAGAGATTTTGTAGGCGTACAATCATATCTCCTTTGGCATTTGAGTACATCATCTCTCCACCAACTGCACCTGTAAGAATGCCATTTTCTCTATGTAAAAAGTTAGAAAAGTCTGCATCTATTCCTAACTTTTCACAAGCAGGTTTAGTAGCTTCTCTAAAGCCACCTGAGAAACAGACCACTTTATAGCCTCTCTCCTTTAATCCCTCTACAACCTCTTTAGCTCCATTCATCATGGGTAAAGATTTACAAATAGACTCTACTTTCTCATAAGGCAATCCTTTTAAAAGTGACACTCTCTCTACCAATGATGCATAAAAATCCAACTCTCCTGCCATAGCACGTTCGGTAATGGCAACTACTTTCTCTTTAAAACCCAGCTCTTGGGCAAAAAAATCAATGGTTTCACCATCCATCAGTGTCGAATCAAAATCAAATACTGCTAATTTCATATATTTATATTACCTCTATGTTATTTTTCGGTAGAATTATATCCAATTACTTGTTAGGATTAAAATTAAATATATGTTTGAGAAATTTTGTAAAACACTACATAGCAATAGACCTTTTATAACTGTTGAGATTACACCCCCACATGGTGCCTCTATTAAACCTACTATAGAGAAGATAAAAGAACTCAACCTTCATGAAAAAGTAGCAGGGTTTTCGGTGACAGATAATCCACTTGCCAAGCTTAAGATGTGTGGTGTACTTTCAGCTATTCAAGTGCAACAAGCTTTTAATAAACCTGTTATTGCAACTATGAGTATGAGAGATAAAAATAAACTCTCATTACAATCAACACTTCTTGGAGCTAATGACTTTGATTTACGTTGTATCTTAGCACTCACTGGTGACCCTGCTAAGTACTCTGACCAACCTGAGGTTAAAGGTGTACTAGAGCGTGATTCAACCTTACTTTTAAGTATTATATATAGATTGAACAACGGTTTTGACTACTCTAATAAAGAGCTAAATCCAAAACCAAAACCTATCTACCCTTTTGCTGTTGCCAATGCTTACGCTAAAGATATGCGACGTATTCAAAAGAAGATGATTAAGAAACTAGACTATGGTGCAAGAGCTATTATTACTCAACCTGTTTATGATATAGAGAATGCAAAAGAGTTAATTGAGCTTTTTGAAGAGGCAAAAACATTAAGCGTACGAGATACAGCAACTAAAGCTCAGTTAATATTAGGACAATTTCCTGTAGTTCGTGCAAGAACAGCTAATTTTATCTCAGATAAAGTTCCAGGGATTACTGTACCTAAAAGCATTATTGAGGAGATGGACTTAGCTGCTATGGATGGTGCAGATAAGGAACAGGAGGTTGGTTTCAACCTCTCTAAAACTATTTTTGATGAGATTTTGAAACTTCATCCAAAGGTACACCTAATGACACACAACCGTTTTGACTTATGTTCAGATTTAATTGGAAACAATTAATCAACAATATTAAGTTACAATACAAAAATAAATTCAATTAAAAAGGAAAATAATGAACGAAGAACAGTACATGCAAATGAAGCAACAAGCACAACAGGGATTTGCCAATAGTGGAGGAGTCGAAAACGCAACAGGAAATGAAGTCTTCTATCGCCCACCATTAGACAATATAGAGGGAGCTACAAATGTTGACCATCCTATTCCTTACTTAGAGATGGGAAGTTCATTTTTGATTGGCTTAGCCGTAGGCTTTTTTATAAAAAAGAGTTTTAAGATTGGTCTCTTTATTTTAGGTTTTGCACTTATTGCTATGTTTTTTCTTGAGTCTCAAGGTGTCTTTAAAATTGATGATAAAGTGCTAGAACAGAGTATTTCTCAAGGAGCTGACTACTTTAACTATCTTGTTGCTGCGGTAAAAGAGCGTATTACCTCTTTTCAAACAGGTGTAGGAGCTTTAGCTGGTTTTGTGGTTGGTCTTAAACTTGGTTAACCAATATTATTCGGAACTCTTGTGCTTTGCACTCTCTGTGAGAACGTCTCCGATTCCAAATACTATTTAGTAAAGAGATTAAATGAAACTACTTGTCTCTGCTCTGGAACCCTCTTCTAATTTACACTTAAAAGAGGTTCTTAAACATACAAACGATATTGAACTTTTTGGTATCTTCGATAAATCTTTAGGTACTCCACTCTATGATGTCTCAGAAATGGCAATTATGGGAATAGTG
>JALVEV010000020.1 GCA_027030605.1 Campylobacteraceae bacterium
GTGCAAGATATTGATACTTTGGAGGACTGGAAGAGGGCAGAGATTATGTATCGTGTTTTAGAGGAGCAAAAAGATAATGACTAATATTCTATTTCGAGCCGACTCCTCTTCAACCATAGGTACAGGGCATATTATGAGGGATTTGGTATTGGCTTCTCAGTATAAAGATGCAAATACTGTTTTTGCAGTACAAGATTTAGAGGGAAATATAAATCATAAAATAGTTGAAGCAGGATATAAAATAGAGATATTAAACTCTAACAATATAGAAGAGTTAGATAAGCTTATCAAAAAACATAATATTGATATGATAATCATAGACCACTATGGAATTGACTATGAATATGAAAAACAGTTAAAAATTCAAAATCCAACATTGAAAATTCTCTCATTTGATGATACTTATGAAAAACATCATTGTGATATACTTCTTAATCATAATATTAGTGCTGATGAAAAAAGATATAAAGATTTAGTGCCTGAAACTTGTGAACTTAGATGTGGAAGTAAATATACACTTTTAAGAGAGGAGTTTTATCATGAAAAAGCGATAAAACGAGAGAAGATTTATGATGTTTTTATTGCGATGGGTGGGGCAGATACTCAAAATTTAAATATTCAACTCTTAGAGATTCTTCCTCCTTATTTGAAAGTTGCTGTTGTAACTACTACGGCAAATGAAAATTTAGAGGCTTTAAAGGCTTATATAGAAGATAAAAAGCTTGTTGATTTGTATATTAACTCTAATCAAATCGCTAAGTTGATGAATAAGAGTAGATTTGCTATTGTAACTCCTAGTGTTACAGTTAATGAGGTCTATTTTATGGAGTTACCTTTTTTGGCGATTAAGACAGCAGATAATCAAAAAGAGCTTTTTGCTTATTTATTAAAAGAGCATTTTTTAGTAATAGAGAGCTTTAATAAAAAAATAGTTAAAGAGATAGTTTTAAAACAATTAGGAGAGAGTAGTGCTAAATATTAAAAATATTAAAGGTTTAAAGTATCCAGATGAGTATTTTATAAAGTTTTTTTTCAAAAATAGATTACATGAAAAAGAGAATTTAACCTATCTTGAGTTTGGTTGTGGAAATGGTAGTAATTTGATGTTGCCCTATGCCTATGATAACAGTGTGATAGGAGTAGACTATGATGGTACTTTAATTTCAATGGCAAAGGATAACTTTTCATCGTATGAACAGCAAGATAATTATTTTGAATTTTACGCAGAGGATATGAGAGAGTTTCCCATAAAGCATAGTAATATAAATGCTGATGTCTTTTTACTTCCATCTGTAATTTATTATATTGGAAAAGATGATTTTATAAAATTTTTAATGGATATTATTGATAATAATCACTTAAATACTAATATACCTTTTTATATAAGGGTAAGAACCCCAAAAGATTTTAGATTTGGTTTGGGGCAGAAGATTGCATATAACAGCTATGAGCTACCATTCGATGTAATTACAGGTGAAGGTGGAGCAAACATTACTTTTTATTATGAAAATGAGATTCTTGATATTTTAAAAAAGTATTTAAAATTGAAAGATTATAAAATATTTCATTTAGACAACCAAAATGAGCATAATGGTGAAGTAGTTTTAAATTCTGATATTGTTATATGGGGTACAATAAATTGAAACTAGCATTAATGCAACCAACTTTTAATCCTTGGATAGGGTATTTTGATTTAATTGATTATGTTGATAAATTTATTTTCTTAGATACGGTACAGTTAAATCAGCAGAGTTGGCAAACTAGAAATAAGTTTAAAATTCAAGATAAAGAGCTGTTGTTTTCGATACCTATACTAAAAGAAAAATCAAAATATGAGTTACTTATAAAAGATACAAAAATAAATTTTAATAAATTTGACTTTAGAAAAAAATTAGTTAAAACGGTTGAACAAAATTATAAAAAAGCCAAATATTTTAATGAAGTCAATGATTTTATACAAGAGTTAATTCAGTATGATACTCCATATTTAAGTAAATACAATATAAATATAATTATGCAGATAGCTAAAAAGTTAAATTTTAATACAGAAATTTTGATTTTATCAAAGAGTAATTACAGGGGAGAATTATCAAAAGGTAATTTAGTTCTAGATATTTGTAAACATTTTAGTACAACTGACTACATTTCCCCTTTAGGCTCAAAAGAGTATTTAGATAAAGAGATACCAAAATTTAACAACAGTAATATAGAGGTATTTTATCAGTACTATCAACACCCTACCTATAATCAATTAGGAGAAAAATTTATTCCTTATATTGGAATTTTTGACCTTTTGTACAATGAAGGGTTTGAAAATAGTGCTAAAATAATAAGAAGTGGTAGAGACTATAAAAAGGCAGAATAGATGAAAATAGGTAACTTTGATTTAAGCAGAGATGGTACATATATTATTGCAGAGATGAGTGCAAATCATAATGGTAAATTACAAAATGCATTAGATACAATTAAAGCAGCTAAAGAGATTGGAGCAGATGCTATAAAACTTCAAACCTATACAGCAGATACCTTAACCCTTGATTGTAGAAAAGATGATTTTATGATAGATGGTGGAACACTTTGGGATGGTCAAAGCCTCTATGACTTATATAAAGAGGCATATACTCCTTGGGAGTGGCATAAAGAACTTTTTGAGTATGCTAGAGAGATAGACATAGATATTTTCTCTTCACCTTTTGACAAAAGTGCTGTTGATTTTTTAGAACAGTTTAATCCAAGTGCCTACAAAATAGCCTCTTTTGAGATAACCGATTATGAACTCATACGCTACACTGCAAGTAAGGGAAAACCTATTATTATTAGTACAGGCATAGCAACTATTGATGAGATACAAGATGCTGTAGATATTTGTAGAAGTGAGGGAAACAGTGGGATAGTTTTACTAAAATGTACCTCAGCCTATCCTGCACCATTAGAGGAGGCAAATTTAAAGATGATTCCTAATTTAGCTCAAACTTTTAATGTAGTTAGTGGTTTTTCAGACCATACTTTAGGTAGTACTGCTCCTATTGTAGCTGTGGCTCTTGGTGCAAAAGTTATAGAGAAACACTTTATTTTAGATAAATCTATTGGTGGAGCTGATGCTGATTTTTCTCTTGATAAAGAGGAGTTTGCTCAAATGGTAAAAGCTGTTAGAGATGCTGAAAAACTACTTGGTAAGATTGATTACTCAATGAGTGATAAAAAGAGAGAGTCTCGTCGTTTTTCACGAAGTCTTTACGTAGCCAAAGATATTCAAAAAGGTGAAGTATTTACAGAGGAGAACATTCGTTCTGTTCGCCCAGGATATGGAAAACATCCTAAGTATCTTAACGATATTTTAGGCAGAGTAGCTACAAAAGAGTATAATTTTGGAGATAGATTTGAGTAGGTTAGATATTTTAAATTTAGAGTGGACAAATAGTAATAGAGACCTACATATAGTTACCCCTATTTTAGTCTATTTAGAAAAAAAATATAATCTTTCCTTTGAAACAAAAAGTATCTTTAATGGATACTATTTCTTAATAAAGTATCGACCAAAAATTTTGATGATATCTAATTTTGGTGGGGCATATATTAATCATGAAATAGTTAAATTAGCTTATAGTATGAATATTAAAGTAATCTCTTGTATCTCTGAAGGAAATGTAAAAAAAGAGGCTTTAGAGCAGTTTTTATGGGGGTGGAATAGTGATAAAATACTTTATGTCGATAAAATGCTTCTTTGGAGTAAAAGAAGTGAAAATCTATTTTTATCTCAATACCCACAATTAAAAGAGAAACTTGTAACAACAGGTGCAACAGGCTTTGATAGATATAAGCTTTTAGAGTTTAAGAAAAAAGATGATTTTTTAAAAGAGAATACTCTCTCTTATAAAAAAATTATTGGAATAGCTGCTTGGGGGTTTGACCACTTCTTTGGAGACTATTATAAAAGGCATGAAAAGGCTTTTTTGGATATCTACTCTAAAGAACAAATTGAGTTACATCGAGAAGATTTATATAAGATTCAAAAAATATATTTAGAACTTATTGAAAATAACCCCGATATACTCTTTATTTTACGTTATCATCCTGGGACTATTGATTTTGAAAAGAATGAATTTTATGGATTGGAAAAGTATAAAAATGTATTTATCTCTAGTAAGTATGAAAATCAACACTATGAGATAAGTGATTTAATCAATATATCAGATTTGTGGATAGGGTATGAGACTACTACTGCTTTGGAGTCTTGGCTTTTAGATAAACAGACATTTTTAATAAATCCTACAAGAAGTAACTTTATAAGAGAGAATGTACATAAGGGGTCTCCTATTGTAAAAACAACTTATGAAGCACAAAATTTAATAGATGAATTTTTTAAGAATGGTACAATAAGTGAGTTTGAAAAGTTACAATCTTTTAGAGATAAAATAGTAAAAGATGTAATAGAGTATGGAGATGGTAAAAATTATATTAGAGCGTCTAAAGAGGTGATGAAGGTTTTTAGTCAACCTAATAAAAAGATAAAACTTAGTTTTAAAGTCTATAAAGAGATGTCTAAACAGATATTGAAATTGATACTATCAAAAACTATTATGAGAAAAAGATGGTCAGAGTTAGATTATAGAAGCAATTTTGCTAAACCTTACCAAGAGATGTACAGAAAAGCGATAGATGTTTAAGGTTATTTTTCAACATGCACCAAAATATTTAGGGGCTACAGGTTTTGCTAGTCTGCTAACCTTATTGATGACAAAATACTATACAGCAGTATTTACTCCTGCTGAGTATGGAGTTTTAGCTCTCTATTTGGTAATGTTTAACTATATAAGAACTTTTGTATCTTTAAATATGGATAGTAGTGCTACTAGATTCTATTTTGATTATAGAGAGAGTAGAAGAGATGAATATTTAAGTACAATATTTTGGTTTATCTCAATAATCGCCTTAGTTGTTTTTATTTTAGCAATGCTCTTTGGTAGTTATGTTTCAAATTGGATTGCACCTAATAGTTTAACTATATATTTAGTAACAGTTATAACAGGTATTGGAGCTGTTTATGTGAGCTTTTTGATGCGAATACTCTATAATGAGCAGAAATCTACATCTGTTTTTAAACATACGATATTTCAAAATATTGTTAATCATCTCTCCTCTGTTATTTTTATATCTCTTTTTCATTGGGGAGTTGCAGGAAGAGTAACAGGACAAGGGTTAGGTTATATTTTAAATATATTTACTCTTTTAAAAGAGTTTGTTTCTCAAAATCTATTTAAGTTGAAACTAGTTTTTAATAAACAGATGGCAAAAGAGACCTTTATGCTTTCTCTACCAAGTATTATTGCCTCATTTCAAACAGTAGTTTTTGTCTATCTTGATAGAATTT
>JALVEV010000021.1 GCA_027030605.1 Campylobacteraceae bacterium
AAAAATCTTTTTAGGATGTTTAATACCTTTTCCTGTGTCTTTGATGGTAAGAGTATGCTCTTTTGATAAATAAGAGATTTCAACACTACCATGCTCTTTGTTATATTTAGACGCATTTACAATAATGTTGTCAACAATTCTGACAAAATCCTGTTTATCTGTTTTTAGCATCACCGTAGGCTCTATTTTTACAATGTAGGTTAAGTTTGGGTAATTTTGCTCAATCATATGGAGACGCTCTTCAATAAGCTCTAAGAGATTAAAACTATCTATCTCGGAGCTTTTAGCATGAAGATAGTTTTTTAGGTTCTCCTCTAGCCATAAAATATTTTCAATACTTCTTTCGATTCTTGAAACTTTTTTGTTCTCTCCAATTTCGCGTTTGAGTAGAGAGAGGTTAAGTCTCATGGTAGCAATAGGGGTATTAAAGTCATGTAAAATATCTTTAACAAACTCTCGTGTTAAGAGTAGGGCATTACGAAGGGGGTAGAGTGCATAGAGTGAAAAGAGAGCCGATAGAAGTATGATTGATAATAAAGTAATAATGCCCTCAGTAATTAAATTTTTATGTAGATAATGAATTTGATTGTGGTAAGCCTGAGGAGTTAATGAGAGTTTTAAGTAGAAGTCTGAACTATCCTTAATAGGGTAGAGACTTGCTATCTCTTTCTTGTTTTTTATAAGTTTATAGGGGCTATTTCCCTCCTTTGATGCAAAGTCAATGGCATACTCTTTACATGTTAATGAGTAACTACAAAGATGCATTTTAGTTAAGAGCTTTTCATCAAAACTCTGTAACTCTCTTTGATAGTTTAGGTAAAAAACGACACTAAGAAGTGTAGCCATAGAGAGAAAAAAGAGTAAAAAACTTTTTAGAAATGCCTCTTTTTCAACATGCTTCAACTCTATATCCTACACTATGAATACTTCGTACTTCTATGCCTGTAAGTTGTTTTAATTTATTAATAGCAACTCTTAAGGCAGAGAGCGACTTAATATCGCTATGCTCCATAATTGTTTGAGCTTCTAGAGTTTTATTAAGGTTGGTCATAAAGAGATGAAAAATCTTGAGTTGTTTTCTACTTAAAAAAAGTGTTTTTTTATCTTTTTTTAACTCTTGAGTCTCTGGATTATACTCTAAATCTTTATAGCTAATAAGAGAGCTTTTTGTTTGAAACTTAGACTCTATTCTAAGTAGTAACTCTTCAGGGAAAAATGGTTTTTTTAGATAATCCTCTGCACCAATCTTAAACGCCTTTTTCATGGTCTCTAAATCAACCATAGCAGAGATGAAAATGGTAGGTGTAGTGTCTGAAGCATTTCGTAAAGACTCCAATAGTTCTAATCCATTGAACTCAGGTACATTAATATCAAAGACATAGAGGTCAAAGTTTTCATCATAGGTCACATCAGAAGCTTCAACTCCATCTTTAACCCAGTGAACAAGGTAGCCCTCATCTTCTAACATCTCTTGTAGAGTTTCTCCTAAATCCTCTTCATCTTCCATAAGTAAGATTTTTAGTTGTTTACCAGTAGTAGCCAAGGTTCACTCCTATAGTTTTTTGTCCATTATTGGTACGAAGTCCATATCGGTAGTTTAAGTTGCTAAACCAATGCTCATCAATACCGTAGTAGGTGTAGAAAGAGAGGGTTTCTAAATCATCATAACCTTCAAAAATACTATTGACTTTAGCATAGCCTATACTTGTATAGAGCTTTGAGTTCCAACTGTAGCCAAGACCTGTATTATAGGAGAGAGTATTGTTGTAGGAGATAATATTTTCACTATTACTGTCTCCTATTTTCCTATATCCTGCACCTAAGATAAGTGAGAGTTTATCCCATTTATAATGTCCATAGAGAGAGGCTGTATAGTCTATTTTATTGTCAGCACTATCATAAGTAGGCAGGACAATACCTCCTCCTATATTTAAATAGAAATTTTTAAAGGGCTTAACGAGATAAAAAAGATTTAAGTAGGTATCAGTCTGTCCAGTGTCGGTTTGTGTTAAAAATTTACTCTTATAATAAGATGTTGCAAGTTGAAATGACCATGCTTGATAGTAGTAGTCCAGACGAATAGAGGAGAGATTTAAGCTAGAGTTGCTCTCTTTGCTATAACTTTGACCCAACACAATGTCAAAATGGTGTTTTGGTGCTACTAGTTTTTCTATTGTACATCCTGATAAATCTACCAAATCGGTCAATGGGGTATTGGCACATTTATCATTACTGTTAGGCACACCGTCCATATCATCGTCAATATAAGCACAAAGAGAGGCACTAAAAAAGATGAGATAAAAAACTATTTTATACATTTTTTATCTCTCAGAGTTATGATAATTGTTTTCTCTAGTTTCACGTTGACCACTTTCTCTCTCTGGAGTTTGTTGCTCACTATGGTTCTGTTGCTGAGTAAAGTTCTCTTGTTCACCATAGTTCTGTTGCTGAGAGAGGTTTTCTTGTTCAGCATGGTTCTGTTGCTGAGTAAAGTTCTCTTGTTCAGCATGGTTCTGTTGCTGAGTAAAGTTCCCTTGTTCACCATGGTTCTGTTGCTGAGTGAAGTTCTCTTGTTCACCATGGTTCTGTTGTTGAGTAAAGTTCTCTTGTTCACCATGGTTCTGTTGTTGAGTGAAGTTCTCTTGTTCTCTATGGTTTTGTATAAACTGATGACGCTCTCTCTCTTTTATATGTGTAGAGTTTATCATCTGCTCTTGTTGCTCATACTGTTCTAGGTGTAAACCCCTGTTTGAGCTATTTTGATGCTCTCTATTTCTATTGTTAACATGTTCCGAATTTAAATTCTCTTGAAGTGTTATCTCATGAGTTCTCTCTTGATGTTTAACTTGTAATTTTTCTCGTAAACTATTAATTGTACTCATTCTTTTCTCTTGATTCATACTAATTAATTGCTTTTTTATACTATTCATTAGCTCTACTCGTTTTTCAGGTGAAGCATTTTCTAATGCATGAATCTGCTCATTAATCGTTTGTGAAAAAAGTAAAACAGTAGTGACGATTAATGAAAAAATAAATTTCATCTAAATTCCTTCTATATACTTAAACTTTAAGTATGCTATAAATATATTAGCAAAGTATTACTTTTAAATACTTTGCTTTAAAGTTATAAGAGCTACTTTCGTCTATCGTTACCTCTATGGTTACTTGAACCATGCCCCTTTTTATCTTTTACTTCTAAAAAAGAACCCATAGCTAGTTTTCCACCAATCTCTAAATAGTCTACAAGTTTCTTGGTTACTAAGTCAACTTTGACAAAAGCACCCTCTTGTGTTAAGAACATATAGAAGTAACGACCATCTTTAGAGAAGTGATACTTTGGATGAGATTGTGTTTGAACAGACCCTAATTCATCTTTAGCTAATTTACTTACTTCAATATCTGCTATCTTCTCATGTGTTAGCGTATTCATAAGTGTAATAAAGCTATCTTTATGGTTAATGACAACGGCAAGGTTGTTATTGTTATGTTTCATCTCATCGGTATGTCCTGCACCCATTCCTGCTTTAATAGTTTTTACTATACTCATTGGTGAAGTAGTATAATCAACAATAAAGAGGTTTCCTTCATCTGAACCAACATAGATTGTCTTTTGGTCTTTTAAGAAGTTAAGGTGGTGAACCCCCATTACATCAGGAGAGAGTCCCTCTTTTTTTATCTCTAAATTTTCAGCAATAGACAAACCTTGCCCCTCTAAAAATTCTAATTTTAAAACCGATGGGTAAACACCTTCTGAACCCTCTGCTGTTGCATAGAAAACAGTTGATGTTTGCATACCATGTTTTTTTCCATGCTGTCCATGTACTTCTGGTGGAACAAGGTTATGCACAGGTGATGGTGTTGCAATTTCATTTACTTTTGTTGTGTTCCAATTTCCATTACTGTTTTTCTCAATTTTGTAAGTAGAGATTGATTTGTTCTGACGGTCAATTAGAACGAAATGGTTCTCATTTAACCAATGTGGATGCCCTGAAGCCATAGTTCCACTAGCTAGGTAGCTGTGCCCACTATTTGTTGGGGCAGTTACTTCATCATTTCCTACGGTAGCAATAACCCTATCTGTTTTACTGTCTATAATGGCTACCATTGGTTTGTCAACTCCTGAAACAGAAACTAGCCCTGTCATTTTTTGAACATCAATACTTCTTGGATAAAAAGCTAAAGGAATATTTTTTGTAATAGTATTGGTAGCTGAATCTAAAACACCAATAGCATTGCTTCCTCTGTTGTCAACATACATTTTAGGTGTTGATGAATCGTGAGAATCTCGTGTTTTAATAACCTCTGCGGCATAACTTACACTGTTACCTGTTGGTACTTTTTCAAGCACTTTCATATTTTCAACATCAACAACGACAATAAGGTTATTCTCTTTATCTCCAAAGTATGCTTTTGTCTCTTCAGATGAAGAACCATGTGTTGATAGAGTAGCACTATATTGTGTCTCTCGATTATTATTTTTAATCTCATTACGTGTTTGAGTTAAATGCTCTTGTGCCTCTTGTGTTGAGACTACTCTTCCTTGATATTTTTCATCATTAGCCTTGATGTCATCTCTAATACTAGCAAGAACAGCTTCCTCTTTTGGAATCTCTGTAATATTAAGTTTTTTAACAGCATCACTAACTTCAATTCCATTACTTGCATCACCATCTCTATCTAATGTTTGTAGGAAACGTGCAGTATCTAGATTGTCTTCCAAAATAGTAATGCCATCTTTTAATGTAGAAGCATCGACTTCTCTTAAGATTATATTACCTACTTTAAAAGTACAGTTTTGATTCTCTTCAAAGGTAAATTTACCATCTGTATTAGTTACTCCTGATTCTGCTCCACAGCTATACTCTACACCAGCAATGGCTGAATCTACATAATATCCTGTACCTACAGTAGGAGAGTTACTTGATGTACTTCCACAACCTGCTAAGAGTACTGTTGCTATAGCTATTGAGCTTAATGTTATTGATTTTTTCATTTTTTATCCTTATAAATTGTTTTCTAAAACTATTGTATAAAAAAAGTATTATCTATTTATAAGTCATAAATAAGAAAAGTATTAGTTCTATATCAAAGTATAGCTAGAAAATAAAAGAAAAACTTAACTTGTATAGATGATTTATACTTCATTAACTTTATTTATATATACTCTTTTAATTTAATAAAATAATAATATTTTACAAGAGGAAAAATAATGAAACTATATGCCCCATGGGAGAGAGCTTTTAAAAGAGTAGCTACTCCTTTTGAACACTTTTTACATGCACAGACCACAACAGGTATAATTTTGATGTTTATGA
>JALVEV010000022.1 GCA_027030605.1 Campylobacteraceae bacterium
ATCTGAAATTGTTTTTACATTTGTTGTTGCATCTGTAGAAGCTTGTTTAGCTGTACTTGATGCTTCTGTTGTTGCTGTTTTAGTTGTATCTGTTGCATCATCTGATACTGTTTTTACTGATGTTGTTGCATCTGTAGAAGCTTGTTTAGCTGTATCTGTTGCATCATCTGATACTGTTTTCACTGATGATGTAGCATCGTTAGATACGGTCGTTACATTTTTAGTTGTGTCATTAGAAATAGTTGTTACATTCTTTGTTGTATCTGCTGAAATTGTTTTTGTTGCATCATTTACATCTTTAGATACAGAAATTGCTGAATCTTTTATATCTTTTGACGCAATTGTTGTTGAGTCTTTAAGGTCTTTAGTTGTATTTGTTACAGAGTCTTTTGTATCTTCTGCTAACTCTACTGCTGAATCTCTTGTATCTTTAGAAGTTGAAACCTCTGCTGTTTTTAAATCATCAGATACTTTTACTGAAGAGTCTTTTACATCTGAACTTACATTTGTAACTGTTCTCTCTGCTGATTTTGATGTCTCTACTGCTCCATCTTTAACAGAAGCAACTGAATCTTTCATATCTTTACTCATAGAGGTTGCAGCCTCTTTCATATCTTTAAACATGTCCCCAAAAGAGAAGTCTGCTGAAGCTGTTGTTAACATTGCTGCAGTAATTGCAGAGATTAGTGTAAGTTTTTTCATTTTATATCCTTAATGTCATTGTATTTGTTTTGATAAAAAAATTATATCTTTTTATCTGTTTTGAATAACTTAAAATTAATAAAAAAGTATAGAATTTTTATTTTAAGTAATCATCATTTATTCTATTTTGATATATTAAAAGGAGGAAAGATATCTAAAAAGAGAGATTGCCTAATAGTAATATTAGGCAATAGAGGTTAGATATTAATAGTTCAAATAATTAATTATTTTGAATCTTTAACAGTATCACTAGCCTCTTTAGTTACTTTATCTGTTGCATCATTAGCATCATCTGAAATTGTTTTTACATTGGTTGTTGCATCTGTTGAAGCTTTTTTAGCCGTATCTGAAGCCTCTGTTGTTGCTGTTTTTGCAGTATCTGTTGCATTGTCTGAAACATTTTTAACTGATGTAGTTGCATCAGTAGATACTTTTGAAGCAGAGCTATTTAAGTCAGCCGATACTGTCTCTGTAGAATCTTTTACATCATCAGCAACTGTTTTTACATTTTTAGTTGCATCATCAGCAACTGTTTTTACATTTGTTGTTGTATCAGTAGAAACCTTCTTAACCGTATCAGTAGCATCATCTGAAAGCTCTGTAGCTGAATCTTTCATATCTTTTGTTGCAATTGTTGCTGAATCTTTAAGGTCAGTTGTTGTTGACTTAACAGACTCTTTTGTATCATCAGCAAGTTCTGCTACACTATCAGAAGCATCTTTAGTAGTGTTAACCTCTGCGGTTTTAATATCATCAGAAACCTTTACTGAAGTATCTTTTACATCTGAGCTTACATTACTAACACTTCTTTCAGCAGATTTTGAAGTCTCAACTACACCATCTTTTACAGAAGAGATTGTATCTTTCATATCTTTACTTGTTGAAGTAGCAACCTCTTTCATATCTTTAAACATATCTCCAAAGGAGAAATCAGCTGAAGCTGTTGTTATCATTGTTGCTGTAATTGCAGAAATTAGAGTTAATCTTGTCATTATAAATCCTTGGGTTTTTAATTTATGACATTCTACTCTTACATCTATTTAATATAACTTAAAACTATCTACTTTATTAGCTAAAGTAATTTAAATAGAATTAATTATAGATATAATAATAAATAATAAAAAAGTAATTAAGAGAATAAGAAAAGAGAGTTTTAAAGCCATGGTCAACATTACCATAAAAATTAATATAAGTTTTTTAAATTATTAACCTTTTTTTCATTGCTTATTAATAAAAATATTTTAACAACTTATATTTAAAAATATACTTAAATTATATAAAAAAAAATAATGATAATAAATAATTTTAATAAAAATCATTTAGTAACTAAATATAATTTATTACTAAATATAGACGAAAAAATTTTATATCTTCAAAATAATCTGTTATAATAATATTGATAAGTTCAAACTAAAGGAATACAACAGATGAAAAAACTTTTACTTATACCAGCATTTATGTTCGCAACCTCTTCTCTTAATGCTTACACACAAGCTGATAGGGTTTTAGACATGCAAAAAATGGCTCAAGCAATGCAAGATATTCAAACAGGTTTCTTCTATAACAACCTTGATATAGTAAAAGATGGTGTTAAAACACTTAAAGAGACTATTGTTAAAGTAGTACCTACAGATTCAGAGATAAATACTAAAGATATTTATGAGAAGTGGTTCAATAACAATATTAAAATGAGCAATAAAATCAAAAAGAAAATTAAACAAAAAGCAGAAGATATTGAAGAGCGTTTCGAAGATGGAGACCATGTACAAGCCTTACAAGCCTACAATAAAATTGCACAACAGTGTTTAAAATGTCATACTCAAATACGCAAATGGTAATAAATCAGAAACAGAAGGAAGTAGGGATGGGAAAAAGTTTAATTGTAACGTTTTTACTCATGATGTCACTATTATATGCTGATGATATTACCGTGACAGGTACAGTCGTTTCAGACGGTCAGAAGATGATAGGTAGCCGTTTTATGGGTTATATCAAAAAGGTCAATGTTAAAGTGGGAGACCATGTAAAACGAGAAGATGTACTCTATGAGATGGAATCAGCCGAGTTTGACATTATGAAATCACAAGCTGATTTAATGTTAGAGCAGTCAAAGATTGTCGTTGAATTTTGGAGAAAACGTTTAGAGAATATCAATAAGAAAAAGAACCGTTTAGAGAAGAGAACTAAGACTAAGTCAATTATTGGAGACTTAGATGACTTAACCTCTCAAGCTGAAAATGTTAAGGCGATGTTAGACTCAGCCCAAGTTATGGTAGAACAGGCAAATATCAAAGCAAAACAGTTGGCTAGTGTCTTTAACTATCTTAAGATGAAAGCCCCATCTGATGGAGTTATCGTTAGAAGAAACATCAATGTTGGTGATATGATTATGCCTGGCATGATGACCATCATGATGGTAGACACTGAAAACTTAGAGATTCATGTTTCGGTCTCAGAGAGCATCATTGCTAAGGTCTCTGTAGGTCAACAACTTATTGTTAAGATTCCATCTATAAAGTACAGTACTATTGGTATTATTAAAGCAATTGTCCCAGCAGCAAACCCAATGACTCACAAAATTCAGATGCGTATTGCCTTTGATAGAGGAGAGCAAAATGTCTTCCCTGGTATGTATGCAAAAGTATTGATAAAAGATAACAAATAAACTACCCTACCCTCTTTTATGCGTCGGTTCAGCCGACGTAATATATAATTCCATTATCTCTTCAATAATGGAACATAATGATACAACTAACCAATCTTTCAAAAAGCTTCGGTGAACAAATCCTTTTTAAAAACCTAAACTTAAAGATGAATGCTAACCAAAAGATAGGACTCATTGGACGTAATGGTTCAGGTAAATCAACCCTATTTAAGATTATATTAGGTGAGGAGAGCCATGACAGTGGGGAGGTCTTAATTCCTAAAAACTATAAAATAGGAACCCTTCGTCAACATCTGGTCTTTACTAAACCTACCGTAAGAGAGGAGTGTTCTTTAGTTTTAAGTGAAGAGGAGCAGTATAACTTCTATAAAATAGAGAAGATTCTCTTTGGACTAGGCTTTACAAGTGAAGATTTAGAAAAAGACCCACTAAGCTTTTCAGGGGGGTATCAAATTCGTATTAACCTTGCTAAACTTTTAGCAACAGAGCCAAATATGCTTCTACTAGATGAACCTACCAACTACCTAGACCTCATCTCCCTGCGTTGGCTAAAACAATTTATACGCTCTTTTGAAGGAGAAGTAATTTTAATTACCCATGACCGTGAGTTTATGGACTCTGTTACTACCCATACCATGGGAATTCAACGTAAATCTTTACATATTATTCAAGGAAACACTAAGAAGTATGATGAGACCTTAGCTCTAAGTGATGAAACTTACGAAAAGACACGCCAAAACCAAGAGAAAAAACGTAAAGAGCTAGAGGAGTTTGTAGCCAAAAACAAAGCACGAGCCTCAACAGCAGCATTGGCACAGTCCAAACAGAAGATTCTTGACAAAATGGACGAGATGGAGAGTTTGGAGAGTGAGAGCAATCTTGCTTTTAACTTTAACTACAAAGAGACCCCTGCTAAAATTAACCTAAGGGTTGAAAACTTGGCATTTGGTTATAACAAAAATGAAAAGCTTTTTGAAAATCTCTCTTTTGCCTTAGAGAATGGAAAAACCTTAGCCATTATTGGTAAAAATGGTAAAGGTAAATCAACGCTACTTAATCTCATTGCAGGAGAGTTAAAACCACAAGAGGGTGAACTAAAGTTCCACCCCTCTACAACCATGGCACACTTTGGACAAACCAACATTGAACGACTCAATCTTAACAACTCTATTATAGATGAGATTTCATCGGTGAGTCTAAAACTTGGTATTGCCCAGACACGAAGCATCTGTGGGACAATGATGTTTAGTGGAGAGTTAGCTAACAAAAAAATCTCTGTCCTTTCGGGGGGAGAACGTAGCCGTGTAATGTTAGGAAAGATTATAGCTACCGAAGCTAACCTACTTCTACTAGATGAACCTACTAACCACTTAGATATGTACTCTATTGACTCTCTCTGCACAGCTATAGAGGAGTTTAAAGGCTCAACCATTATGGTAACACACTCCGAAATGCTTTTACGTAGACTAGCTAATGCATTGATTATCTTTCATAAAGGTGGAGCTGAATATTTTGATGGAACTTATGATGAGTTTTTAGAGAAGATAGGTTGGGAAGAGGAAGGTGGTGTGGCTGAAACAAAGCCAAAACAACCAACAAAACCTAAACTAAGTAGAGCTGAAATCAAAAAACAACGCTCTGCACTTATTCAAGCACGAAGCAAAGAGAATGCTCCACATAAAAAAGAGTTAGAGTTTTGCGAAGAGAAGATTATGGAGCTTGAAGAGGAGTTAGAGGCTGAAAATGAGAAGTTAATGAAAGCCTCTGAGAGTGGTAATAACTCTGCGATGATAGAGGCTTCTCAAAATGTAGGAAAGCTTCAAACAGAAATTGATAAGCTATTTGAGCGTTTGGAAGTGGCTTCCGAAGCTTTAGATAAGATTGAAGAGAGATATAAACCTTTGTTTGAAGAGTT